>JABABY010000009.1 GCA_014237955.1 Planctomycetota bacterium | reverse complement strand
AACCTGCTCCTGGACCCTTATGAGGTCGTTCGAAATAATGCATATCTTACTCTCAAAACGATTGAGGGTTACGAGGACCTCGATTACGATTTCCTTGGGTCTCAAGAGCAGCGCGAGGCTGCTGTAGAACAGGTACTCCAGATTTGGCAACATCAGCGGCAAGCGGAAAAGTGGGGAGCGAGCGATTCGCTGCTACTTGACGAGGCGGGCCAGTTAAAAGAGGCGGAAATGCAGCGCCTTTTGCGGTGGCGAGATGACCGTGATGTCATTATTGCCGAGTGAATCGGACTGCCACGTCTTTTTGCTATTGTCAAAACGCACCGTTTAGGAGAGGGCCGTTCGGTTTCCATCGTGGTGTATTTTTCAAAGGCGGTTCGGCTCTGGAATGTGAGGAAGCGTAGGGCGGCAGCAGTTCCTCTATTACTCCTCTTTGACTTTTAGAAGTTGATTGGCCTTAATCGGTCCGGCAACGATTTGCGTTTTGCCTGACGGCCATTGCACTTCAATCTGTTTTGCACTCTCAGCATCCCCCAGGCCAAAGTAGATTGGATATTGACTTTGGGCGAGATAGCCTGATTTGCCATCGTAATATTTGGTAAGTGTTTCAAAGTCCGTTGTCACGGTGACCTTGGCCCCCAAGCCATCGCGGTTTGATTTGCTGCCAATAAGTTGAATCTTGAGATAATGTACAGGCTTCCGATCGGTAAGGTTGCTCACTAAAACCATCGGCTCTGAATTGAAGTCGTTGGTAACGATATCCAGATCACCATCGTTATCGAGGTCAAAGATTACCGATGACCTTGATCCCAAAGCACCCCAGACTTCAACTTTACCGGTCTGGCCTTTACAAAGTGGGTGCGGTCGATCAGCACCATCACAATCAAGTTCGAACCAGGGGATTGCAGTACGGCCATCCCGTCGTGGCTCGACTCCGACGATAAACTCGCTATCGAGAAAGCCCTTTCCGAGATTGTTCAGAAGTACGGAGTTTAGGGCATAGCGAAAGCCAAAATTCATGCTTGCTGTTATAACGACATCTTCATAACCATCAGCATTCAAATCCCCAATGCTCAGTCCCCACGGCCAATAATTCTCGGTATTGAGGGCGTCGGAGACCTCGGTGAATTTTCCATTGCCATTGTTTTCAAAGAAGGCATTGCCAAGGATATGATTGCCATCCGTAGCGAGATAGTTCAGAGGCAATTTTTTGGCTTCGGCAACCTTCGCTTTTTCAGTTTCTAACGAGATTGTCTTAAAAAGCGATTGGTCCCACATATCGACGTGCATGTCGGTGAGTATGATATCCATCCGCCCATCATGATTGTAATCAAACACGCCGATACCCATCGTTCCCCAAGGCGTTTCCGGAAATAATTCGCGACTCTTGCGAACGAAGCGTTTGCCATTGTCGTTTTCATAATACTCATCATGGCCTTGCATGTTCGGTATATACAAATCGGGCCAACCGTCCTCGTTTGGATCCAGCACATGGGCATCACCGCTCCAGCTATTGTCGGTTAGCCCTACATCTTTTGAAACATCCAGAAAGCGATTGTTGCCCTGATTCTCAAAGAGGATGCTCTGCTCGTCGCAGTAACGTTTTAAGTGGTTGCCAAAGGCGGCTTTGCTGCCGACAAAATAGCCGCCTCGCCCGATCTCTTGGGTAGTGTAGTCGCCAACGTTGGTCAAAAATAGATCGAGCAGACCATCGCGGTTGTAGTCAAAAAATGTAATCCCAGAAGAATGTCCCGTATATCCGAGTCCCGATTGCTCTGTTCTATCACGAAACTTGCCGGTGCCGTCGTTTTCAAAGAAGAGGTTGCCACCACGAACGCTCGTTACGTAGAGGTCCGGATCGCCATCGTTGTCAGTATCGGCAAACGATGCTGCGACGCCGATTCGATCTCCCACCGCAAGCCCGGACGGCCCGGTCCAATCTTCGAATTGCCCGTTTCCCAGATTGTGCCACAACTGATTTTCGCCCAATTGGGTCGTAAAATAAATATCTAGAAGGCCATCCTGGTCCACATCGGCCACCGCTACTGCGTTGCCGTGATCGTAGTGATCTGCAATATAGAATTTACCGGAGTCATCGACGATTTTGTGGGCAAACGTAATGCCACTCTCTGGCAACCGATCGATAAACTGAAAATCGTGAAACACCTCGAACTTCGGCAAGGTAGCCAACTGCTGTTTCTTGCGATCCTCCAGCCAGGATGCATCAAGAATTTCAGGTGGTTTTGCCACTTTTGTCGTTTGCCCAGCAACGGGGGCGCCGGGGGCCGTTGGTGCAGGCGGTTTGTCACGGCACGCAGGTAGCCAGGTGCTACAACAAAGCAGCAAGACCGCCGGCCATCCGGACCACACTCTTGTTAGATGGGGTGGCATATTGTTTGGGGCTTCCGGCTAACATTCAAACAAAGGTGAAGAACGGAAAGACAATAAAAGTTGATGAGTGGATGCAGTATAGGCTGCGGGTGATTCCTAGTAAACCAATCTCTCGCCTGCCAAGCAGGAGAGCCATGTTCTGATGTCCCACGGCAGGTATGCCGGCTCGGGGAAAATGATCGCGAAACAAAGTTCAGATCAAATTAAACCGGTATGTTTTCGATCAGTCTTTGGGGCGATAGCCAACGCTTCTGTATTTCTTGGCTTGGGGTCGGTACTGATCGTCAAACTGCGGGTCCGGTGCATTTAGTACGTTATCTTTTGGATCCACGGTTTTATGGAGATCATTGATGTCTCCATGGATCCAGCAACCGCTGACACCGTTAGCGTCCAAAATGTCAATTTCGTAACGTTGGCCCTCGGAAATACCTCCCGGGGCGGTATTGTTCCAGAATATCGAATCGCGGTAGATGCTCGCTTGACCTTTGTCATCGACCCCGTTCCAGTTATTTGTGAACGTGCAGCGGGTGACTTTGACGCTCGACCGGGGAAAGACCGTAAGTGCTCCCGAGCCATGAACTTTGTTGAACTCATGGCCTGATCGCTGGCCGATGTAATCGATGCCGGTGTTGGCAATATTATCGACAAAGAGGCAGTTGTCGATCGTCGCGCTGCTGCCTGGCAAAACATCCACGGCAGAACCTGTCACCTGACTTGTGTTGTGACGAAAGATGCAGTTTTGCAGCAGAGGAGATTGTTGGTTAAATCCTTGATGTTCGATCGAGAGGCCGCCGGCACAAGGGCTGGCATAGTTGTTGTACATCTCCACATTTTCAATCGTTGGATAGGACCGGCCAAAAATCTTCACGCCGCCACCATCCTGGTAATAGAAAATTTTCTTCTTGAGCGGTGAGTTGTGGGGCAGACGCTCAATACAAATGGGGTTTTCAGAACGGGTGACATAGTGGTTGGCGCCCGTAATATTAAAGCCGCGAAAGATTGTTTTTCGAGAGATACCATCGCCGAAGTAAACAACATGATTGACAATGGCTGGGTAGCTTTCCGAACTTCTGTCTGCAATTGCTGGATTTGCTGCTGAAAGAATTACATCGTCCTCCGCTTCAAGGAGGATGCCATCATGTTGGGCGTTAAAATAGATCATAGCCTGAGCGTGAACCGATGGTCGATACGTTCCGGCATGAACTTTGACATGCTTGTTTTTGGGATCCTGAGCCGCAGAATCGATCACCGGCTGTATCTCTTCGCCCGGGTAAACGTGATACACACCGTGTTCATCGGGCGATATTACAGGCGCACTTTCACCGCAACCTGTGATTGCAACAACAGATGCCAGGAAGTTGGCGAGAACTGCACTGCGGAAAAAGTACATCATGCTGGCGAGACCGTTTATCAAAGAGAGCAAACATCAAACTCAACTTGAGCGTATCAAAGTCGGACACTAATCCGCAGTTTGTTGTCGATACGGTTTCTTCATTTTATACATTTCAAGCCGCGCCCGTAAATCGGCTTTGTCCTGCTCTGGTGCATATCCGATACTCGTTGTTTGCCACTTTATGGCATCCTCAAAACGACCCAACTCTGCATACGCGGCTGCCAACGTATCGAGCGCGCCAGAATAACTCCACTGCGATAGTTCACAAGCTCGTTTAGCATGATCCAGTGCTTGGGCACCATTGCGATGATTCGGGTCAGGACACGTTGCCAGCAGCCACGCTAGGTTGTTGTGAATTTGTGGGGCATCGGGGTTCAATTTGATCGCACGGTTATAGTCCATTAACGCAAAGGCAAATTGTCCTGCAGCAGCATAGGCCATACCTCGATTATTATATAGCGCTTCATCCGTAGGCATCTTTTTCAAGGCGGTCGATAAATCTAACAGGCTCTGCTCGTATAAGCCTGCGTGCAGAGCGGCAAGACCACGTTTTTTATATGCAGGCGCGTAATTGGGCTCCAACTGAATGACCTCACTAAAGTCACTCCGAGCATTTGTAAAGTCTCCTAACTTTGCATAAAGACTTCCCCGTTTGAAATAGGCCTGAGTAAAGGCCGGTTTCAGGGAAATTGCCTTGCTGTAGTCTTTCAGGGCTAGATCACTTTCATCCATAGCTTGGTGGACCAGAGCTCGGTTGAAAAAGACTTGTGGATCATTTGGCGAAAGTTCAAGAGCTTTGTCGTAATGTGTTTTTGCGAGTTTGTGCTGTTGTTGATTCATGTAGACGCCACCCAGATTGATGTGGGCCGAAACGGAATTCGGATCGATCTGGAGGGCTGTTTCCAAGTGTTCTTTGGCGAGTTTAGATTTTCCGAGTTGGCTTAGCAGTGTCGCGATCTCGCTGTGCGCTTTTCCCGACTGAGGAAAAACACGAAGTAACATTTCGTACTGTATGACCGCCATATCCAGGAGCCCCGCTTGTCGTAAAAGATGAGCATATTTAAACCGCGCATCGGCCTCTGCTCGTTGGAGTGCATCACGAGCTACCGGATGATTCAGGGCTCGTCCCCCCAACACGGCGGCGCGCTCGAAGCGAGTTAGAATGTCGCCCTCAACTCCCGTAATATCTTTCAGAACTTGCTCGACGCTGATTGGGCCCCTGTACACCGCAACCAGTCGACCCTGATAATCAAGCAGGACGCTAAAAGGCAGCGGCAATGTATGGTGTTCGGTTTTGAGAACGTTGAGCATCTTGAGTTGGTCGACAAGTTGTACATTTGCTCGCCCAGAACGGAAATGGAAATGTGCCGTATCAAGGATTTTTGCGGCCTGATCGGCATTCAGCGGTTCGCCGTTGAGGCCGTCGACCGAGAGGGCGAGGATGTCGAGGCCGGATGATCGGATCTGCTCCTCTGCGGCGCCAAGCATTTGGAGTTCATGCAAACAGGGTTGGCACCAGCTTGCCCAGAAATTGATCAGCAGCGCTTGCCCTTTTGTAGGCCGGATGATTTCCTTCTTGTTTGTCCACGTCTCAAAGGGCAGGGGAGGAAGCTCAATAGAGGTCGCCATACGGAAGATGCCTTCCAGAGACGTATCCGGTACCTGTTCTGTGGCAGCCAAGTCCACCATTCGAGGCGGATTGGAGATTGCCTCAGCGACACCCGAATCTTGAACCAAAATATAGCGCCCATCCACATCCACACCGGTGAATTCCTCGGCCTTGCCTCCCGGCCAGTGCACAATGACTTTGTCGATGCGGTCTGCCACACCAAGTCCAAAGTAAAGCCATTTTGGATTTTGAGACAAAAAGCCTTCCCCGGCATGAAGCGTTTTCACATAAGGGGTCTTCCGGGAGTGGGCCGTGGCTTTTGTTTGATCTGTGGTGTTCTCTCGATTCTTGGTTTGAGTCTCTGCGAGGATTACTTCAACACGAGCGCCAATTGCATCGCGGTTGGTACTGTTTCCGTTGCCCGTGAGGCGGATCGCTAAGAAATGATTGGCATGAGGCGCATTGTTGCGGAGGAATCGTAAACGCGGCGCATTGCGGTTCGATGTCCAGATATCCAGGTCGCCGTCCTGGTCCCAATCGACCGCGACCATAGCCCGTCCATCATCCGCAAAATCGATGCCACTGGAAGCAGAGATGTTTGCAAAACGACCACCACCTGCAGAAAACGCATCGGTGTTCAGATAGCAGCAATTCCGTTCGTTCCCACTGAATGAGCGGCCATCGGAAAACATACTGTTAAACCGGGCTCGGGCCACTTTACGGCTTTTTGTATCCTGATCATTCTTGTCATTAAAACTTTGCGACACGACCTGTCGCCAGAAGAAACTTCACAAATCACCACTGTCATCGTCTTTGGTGATAAAACCGTTTGCGATCAAAATGTCGTCCCAGCCATCGTTATTAACGTCTGCAAAGAGTGAGCCCCAGGCCCAGCGTCCCATTTCCACGCCAGCTTTTCGGCTCACATCCTCAAAATGCGCTTTACCGGTATTCCGCAGCAAAGTATTTCCGCGGGCGAATCGCTGCAAACGTTTCTTGACTTCAGCCGGTGCATGTTTTTTAAAATGCGGCTGAAAGGCAATCCGATTCCCCGCGGAGGACCACATGTTGCTGATATACGCATCCATCCATCCATCACGGTCAAAATCGCTCCAACTTATCGACATGCCACTTGCGGCATCTTCAGCTCCAGCCTCCGCTGCAACATCTACGAAATGCCCTCCGTCATTGCGGTATAAATTGTCGCGGCCATAATCGTTGGCAACATAAAGATCCTGGTCGCCATCGTTGTCGTAATCTTCCCACGATGCGGCAAAAGAGTATCGCGTGTTGTTTGCCGCCAGCCCGGATGGCTTCGTGATATCGACAAACGACCAGTCGTCTGTTTCCACATCATTCCGCAGTAATGTGTTATTGCCACCGGCATTGGCATCGTGATAGACGAAGGCATCATCGGAAGCAGGCAGGCCTGCGGTCTGCTGGTCGCTCAGATCTTTGTTTGAGTAATATGCCGTCGCATAAAGATCCAGATCTCCATCGTTTTCCACATCTGCCGCCGCAAGGGCAAGCATGTCGTCACCCGTTGGAATGACCGTGCGGACCCGAAAACCCGTTTCTGCCTCATTGGAGGCTACCAAGACCCCACCGAGAAAACTAACGACAAGATCTTGATCACCATCGTTATCCAGGTCTACAAAAAGAGCACTACGACAGGCCTGAATCCAGTCGACGCCCCACGCTGCAGAGGATTCAAGAGCAGTCCCATCGTTCTGTTGCAAAAATAAACGATTGGGTAGTCCTTGCTCCTGACACACGTACAAATCATCCAGCCCGTCTCCGTTTACATCGGCGATCGCCAGTCCAGGATGCCCCATCATCTCGGTGATCTGATATCGCGTATACGGGACCCCGAACATCCAGTAGGCATACCCCCGCTGGAACTGTTCCGTATAGCAGGAATTGTTTTCCAGGACAGACTTTGTGCAGTCTGAAAAAAGTGTGTCGGTGGGGACATGGGCGTGGATCTGTTCAAAATCGATTACATCGAGCGATGCGAGAAGCGGTGCTGCATCGGGCCTGTTTTGCCAATGAGCATCCCACGTCGCGTGTTGTTCTATCGCTCCGTCGCCAAGCGCGCCAGTAATTTCCACATACTGGCGCGTTGTTTTCGTGTCATCATCCATATGGACTCTGAAAATCTTGAATTTTGTACGAATATTCTCCGCTTGGGAAAATGGTTTCGCCAATTGTTCAAGTGCCTGCTTCAATCCTTCGGGGCCATTGAAGGTAAGACGTGGTTTTTGTGTATTTGCATCGCGCCGCATTCGTTGAATCTGAAAAATGGTGTCACTAAAGATCGTATCAAGGGTATCAGGCTGAAGCGATTCACAACGAAAATCATTCGCTGCAATATCGCCAAGCTGTGCTGCTGCCAGATCTTGTGGCTTTTGGAGAAGTTTCCCAATCTGTTTTAGCTGTGCGGCTGCTGCCGCGCTGAAAGCTTCGGTGTCCCAACCGTCTTGTAAGGGGTCGTCAAGCCGCTGCCACGCTTGGATAAGAGTATCGCGATCATCGGTCTGTAAAGCTGCATCTCGTTGTCCCTGGTTGTCTCTGGGTCGTTGTTTCTCAGCCACGTGATGGAAGTTGCTGTCCGATTGGGTAGGAACATTAACATCAGCACGAGATGCGCTGCCACTCTCTGGATCTCGGGTGCGAAAAAGAAGAACGGCCCCAAGGGCAAGCGCACAGACAACCATCAGGGCCATGCATCCCTTTGGTATCTGCCATAATTTATGGTTTGGGTGTGGCATTGAAACTTATCGCCGAACAAAAAAACGACGAAGGATGTTAAACCCTTTTCCAGTTTGATGGGGCGACCGGTTTTCCAGCACTAAGAGGCAGTCACTCGCCCTTCTTGTTATCATCATACACTCAACAGTCCTGGAGAGGTTAACGACTGGCTTTATGGCGCAGGTTCGTCTAGGTCGATGACCATTGTTCGCATGGTGTCGGTATGCTGTGCATTAAAATGCCGACGAGCGATCTTTACCCAGTCCGCATACTGGTTCTCATCGATTATAAATTCGAGTGAAGGTCGACCAAAATCAGCAGAAACCTTAGAAGCACCACCGAGCAGCCAGGGTGTTGCCCATTGTTTGCGATATTCTGGAAGGACACCAATCCGTGTGACAACAAAGGTATCATCGTCCTTGATGTAGCCAACGGCACAGGCGATGATCTGATCTCCTTTTAGCATTACAGGGCACTCTGGGAGGTGGAATTCTCCAGGCGGATCTCCTGCGCCATCTGCAAACCATTGCTTCAGGAAATGCTCGGCTTGCTCAAAGGGCACCTCGTTCAACGAAACAAGACGCACGTCAGAGGGGACCTTCTTTTTTTTCTGGTAACGATCCAGGAGAGAAAACCCAATGTCGCGAGTTTCGGCACTGCTGATTTGATATATTTGCTGGACCTTGAAGTCAAGGAATCCAAGTTGTTTTAGCGAATCATATAATGTCGAACAGCCTTCCGCCTCCCGGAACGCAAATTTTACCTGTTTTGCGCCGCCGGCGATTGCCCGCGCAAGACCGATTCGCAACAGCCATAATTGAATCTCTTCATGCGTTAAAGCACTGTTCACTTCGGAGTCTGACGACCCAAGGCTCAAGCGGAGTCGCAGTATTGTCGGTTTCGACATCGTCCATTGCAGCATGACGGCCCCGTGGATCTGGGAACTGCCGGTGGGATGGACTACCAGAATCTCTTTTTCAGCTGGATTTGCAAATGGCCGATAGAATGACATGTGCTCGATGGCAGCTTGGTCGGAGGGTTCGATAGGTCGCGCAACCCAATCGTCATTCCGGAATATCGCAACCGGATTTTCTTTGGTGCGACTGCCTGACGAATCTGTCGCCCCCGCTTCTCCCTGAGAGAGGTTCTTCAGGTGATCGTCCAGTTGGCGTTCAGCAATTTCCAGTTCGTCCATATACTCGTTACGCCACTCGTTGATTTCCACCAGCGTTTCCTTGACCTTTTCAGTAGGCCTGGAATTGCCTCCTAATTGGGGATGCAGTTCCGGGGTGAGCGAGCGCCAAGAATGCTTTGAGGGATCGCGGATTGCAGCGTTGAAATACTGGTCCAGCCACTCCAGATGATCGCGGACTAAATCATAATTTGGCGCCAAGCGAAGCGCCGTTTCGTATGCTTCGGCCGCTCGGTCTTTTTCACCCAGTTGCGCCATTGCGCGGCCAAGGGCTAGGTGCATTGCAGGCTCAGAAAAGCGCGCCCCCACGGCCGAAAGAGCTGCTTCTGCGGCCTCTTCAAACCGCTGAGATCGCAACAGTGCTTCGGAGAGTCCGAGATAGGCGTGCGGTAAGCACGGATCCATTTCCAAAAACCGGCTGAATGCTTGAATTGCGTTGTCCGGCAAATCCAATAAGAGATAGACTTGCCCAAGATAGTAGAACAATATGGGAAACGGTGGATTATTCGCCTCGGCACGTTCAAACATTTCTTTAGCGAGGTCAAAATCCCCCTGGCTCAATGCCACAAAACCAGCCATGAACTGGCCCACGGGATTATCTGCAAAGACAACCGCCAACGGGCGCATCAATGCCAGCGCTTCTCTTGTATGTCCCGTCTGCTGCAGTGCCTCGACGATTAGATAACCTCGCTGGACCTGGAGCGGGTTGGCGTGATACAGGCGTAACAACAATGGCAAAGCCTCCTCACGACGATCATCTGCAATCTGGACAGCGACCAGCGTCCATAAATTTTCCTCTTCAACACTACGAGCGGGTTTTTCTGCAAAGGGCTCAGTAAATCGTAACACCTGTGGGCGCGTCAGTGTCTGTACAAATTCGGACGGAGAATCCGTCGGTTCCGGATATGCCCATGCTTCGGGCTGATTTTCATCATTGTCTTTATGCTCCGCATAATCTTGCACAGCAAAACCATCAACATCTTCCGCTGCCTGCACTCCGCACGAGCGAAGGAGTGTAGGGCAGATATCAAGAAAGCCCACCTGATGTAATAACTCATCCGATGGCATCCCGGGCTCACGTATCAAAAAGATGCCCTCGCCCCGATAGTTCGACTCCAAATACGTTGTTCGGGTGGTGTCATCAGAAGTCGATATATCCGAGTTGCCCATGATTCCCCACGGCGAATAAATGATCACACTCGCGTCCTCACCAGCCAGTTCCAGCATCCGTCCCAACAGTCGATCGCAAAGCTTAATTGCGGCATTGACAACGTCGGAAAACAGGTGGACCGACATGCGGAAGCGATTTACATCCGCTTCGCTCCCGGCTTCTTTTATCGACCGGCGTTTTGTGAGATGGTATTGGAAAAATTCCCTTCCCAAAAAATCGATCAGGTCGTAGGAGACACACATCGCATCCCACGAGGTGTTTTCCATGAGCCATGTTGAAACGGTATGGATGGAGAAGGTATGGGCAGTGGCAGCACCAATTGCGATAAGTCGGGGATCGGCGGTATCTAATTCCCGAAACCGGGGGACAAACGACGACATAATCTCCGCATCAATGTCCTCCATCGTGACAATAAATTGCCGCAGCATTTCAAGTTGTGATTCCGGTTGCACGCTCAGTGGCGAAAGTTCACTATTTTGTTGGTAGCTCTGCGGAATGGTCTCAAAGAAGCTCGGTGCTACAAAGACACCGTTGATCTTCTCGGCCGGGCCGGTGGTGGGAAAATTGACAACATTACAGCGGATGTTGTTATCGCTGAGGATGTCCCAGACGGCGTCGGTATGTCGTGAGAGGCTATCGCTCTTGCGGACAGAATTGTCCGAACCGACTTCCAGCGGTCCGAACACGCCATGCTTATCCGCATATTTGCCTGTGGCGAGCGAGTTATAGACAACGTGGTCGAGTAAGGGGCGCTTTGTTCTCAAGCTGGCCATTACGCCGTTGTTTACCAGAGACTGCAGGTTTGGCAGTTGCCCCTGGTCAAGCAACGGATTGATAAGATCCCAGCTGGCAAGATTCCAACCCAGCAACAAGGCTCGTCGAGGTGAATCACCTGTGTTATTCATAAGGGGATATCATCATAGCTGTTGAATGTTTGGAGAAATGCGCCCCACATACTTCTATTTCTGATCTTCGTTCAAATTTTGTTCGGCGCGGTCCAGATACTTGCGTGCTTGTGGAAAATAGGGGCGGATCTGCAGGGCTTGGCGAAATTGATTTGAGGCCTCTTGCCATTTGCCCTGCTCGGCGAGTGCGACTCCCAGGTTGTAGAATATCTCAGCGTCATGGGGTCTAGCGCGGCTGACCCTGCGAAAATGTTTCGCTGCCTTTTCCCATTCTCTCTTCTTTGCCAAAATCATTGCGAGGTTGACGTGGGCCGAGATCAGATCAGGATCGATCTCAATAGCATTTTCATAATGCTTTTGAGCGGTCTGCAGATCACCCAGTCGCCTGCTGATGACGCCCAAATTGTAATGATACTTTGCATTTTCAGGCGACTTGTCAATGGCCTTCCGGCCAGCGGCTGCCGCATCGCTCCATTTTTCCTCTCCGGCAAGAAGATTGCTCCATTTGAACAACATCTCCGCAACCAATTTCCGGGCATTGGGCGACGAATGCTCAAGTTTGGCTGCTTCTGCAAATTGAAGGTTTGCTTCGCGTAGGAACCCTTGTTCCCGTAAAGACTCCGCAAAGTTATAAAAAGCCAAAGCCTCATTTTTCTGCAGAATTTTGTCGGTAACATCATTTTTTAGCATACGACCTACAAGCGAGGCGGATCGTTCGTAGCGCTCTTCAGTTGTGAGTGACGTATGGTGTCTATCTTTGAGGAGATTGTCCACGGAGACCGGGCCCAGATAAATGACAGCCAGTCGCCCTGATGCATCGAGAAGGAAACTGGCTGGCAAAGGGAGTTCTTGTGCGGAAAATAAAAGCGATTTCTTTAGTGAGTAGAGGATCTGAATTAGCTCTTTCGTAGCTTCCCCCGCATCGAACGGAAAACCCATTTTTGTTAAGACAGCCTGACTCGCATCTGCTGCATCTGGACCTTTTTCGAGGCCGTCGATGGACAATGCAACGATCTGGATTCCTGCGGAGCGAATTTCTTCCGATCGCTTGGTAAAATCGTTCAGTTCTTCCAAGCATGGCTTGCAACTGGTCGACCATAAATTGATCAGCAGCGGGCCACCAGACGCAGTTGTCAATGAGTGCCGGTTGCCACGGAAATCAAGATAACTCAGGTCGGGTACACGCAACAGAGCGACGAGCGGAATTCGCATGCTCGGGGCAGCAGGCTTTTCCTTCGCAGAAGAGGTGGTCAGTTGTATTTTTCGATCCAGCGGCGTGGTTTCCGTCGCCGTTGCTGAGCCTTGAACCAGTTGATATCGATGGTTCACTTTGAGATTATTGAAGTTCTCGACTTTGCCATTTGGCCAGTGAACGACAACTTTTTTGATGGTATTGGCATCGCCCAGGCCAAAGTGGACCCACTTGCTCGATTGAGCTAAAAACCCTTCGCCGGCTCGTAGGGACTGAATCAATGTTTCAGGAGCAGCCGACGATTTTGAGGTGGCTTTGGAACGGGAATGATCCAGTACAACTTCAACCCGTGCGCCAATCGCATCGTGATTAGTCGTTTTGCCATTACCCACCAACCGAATAGCAAGGTAATTGTTGTCCGCTGGGCTCTCATTACGCATAAATCGCAGGCGCGGTGCATTACGATTGGACAGCCATAAATCTTGATCACCATCCTGATCCCAGTCGACAACGCCGATCGCTCGTCCATCGTCCGGAAAATCCAAGCCGGTGATCGCAGACACATTTGCGAATTGACCATTGCCTCGCGGATCATTGCCAGTATTCAGGAAAACGCAATGCCGTTCCTTTCCACTGAAGGAGCGACCACCTTGGTTCAACATGTTGACGAGTTGTTGATTGACGATAGTGGTATTCGATGTGTCTTTGGCATTGAGTGGGGACTGCGACACGACCTGTCGCCAGAAGAAACTTCACAAATCACTCGTGTCAGAATTTGTGACGTAACCATTCGCAACAACCAAGTCTTCCCAACTGTCGTTGTTCAAGTCTACAAATTTCGAACTCCATGCCCACCGGCCAACTTCTACATTAGCTGCGGCACTGACATCGCGAAACGATTGGCCTTGCTGATTTTCCAGAAGTGTATTTCCCCGCGCGAGTCGCTGGAGCCTTTTTTTCAGTTGTGGCGGGGCATTTGTTTTAAATTGGGGTTGGAACGCAATTCGATTTCCTGCGGACGACCACATGTTACTGATGTATGCATCCATCCATCCGTCGTGGTTATAATCGCCCCAGGTGATTCCCATCCCTGCCGCCGCGTCCTCGGCACCTACCTGATCTCCGACATCGACAAACTGCCCGCCGTTGTTTTGAAAAAGGTTATCGCGACCAAAGTCGTTGGCAACGTAAAGATCTTGGTCGCCATCATTGTCATAATCTTCCCAAGCTGCTGCATAACTGTATCGCGAATTATTCTCGGCCAATCCAGTTTCTACTGTCGCATCCACAAAAGACCAATCGTCTCCTGCAATTTCATTGCGTAGCAGGGAATTGCTGGCACCCGTGTTCGCGTCGTGAAATACGAGGTTACTCATTGCTCCCGGCATATTTCCCGACCTCCTGTCACTCGCCACTTCATTCGGTGAGTGAATATAGGCGGAGGCATAGAGGTCTAAATCGCCGTCATTATCAAAATCGGCAGCAGAGAGCGACATCACGTCTTCACTTGTCTCCAGGATCGTACGCACCTTAAAACGCTTTCCGTTTTCATTCGACGCTATCAAGACACCACCGAAAAGACCAACGACAAGATCCTGATCGGTGTCGTTATCGAGGTCGAGGAGCAACACGCTCCGCGAGTGTTGCAGCCAGTCCACGCCCCATTCCGCTGACACGTCATTAAGCGTGCCGTCCTGGTTTTGAATAAAGAGCAGATTTGGGATGCCAAGTTCTTGGCAGAGGTAGATATCTTCCAGACCATCGCCGTTGACATCACCGATGGCGATGCCGGGCGAACCGAGCAAATGGCGGCGTTCCTGAGTCCGCTGCAACCATCGATTCAACCCCCAGCTTAACTGCTTAGAGTACGATTCGTTGTTTTCTAAAACAGCTTCTGTCTTGTCGACGAACATCGATTCTGGCCCGCGATGGGACTCGGTCATTTCAAAGTTTTCGACTTCGATGGACTCCATACGCGGGGCGGTTCCCGGTGCGGCTTTGGTCCAACGGATTTTCCAAGTCGCATGTTGTTCTACCATTCCGCCTTTACTTTTTCCGGAACATGAAAAATACTGCCATGTCGAAATGTGATTTTCGGCCGGTTCAACACGAAAAGTTTTTAGCTTGCAGTGCAACGCTTTGCTGGCGGAAAAAGGGCTTAGCAGCGATTTGAGGGCTTTAGAAAATCCCTCGGCTTTTGCATACTTTTGGTGGGAAGATGCACGGTCCTCCGCTGCCACCTTACTGTCTGCAACGGCCCGTTGAATGTGAAAATCGTTGTCCTTAAAAACAGTCTCGCGGTGAATCGGCAAAAGTGGCGTGCAGTAAAAATTCCCAGTGACCAGCGGCGCAAGCGTCTGGGCCGATGGCGCATCTTTTTGGGTTAGAAGAGCGACAAGTGTTTTCAATTGCTTCTTGGCCGAATTGTTAAAGACCTCGGTTGGCCAACCGTCCTTGGCGGGATTGTCGATTTCAGTGACCGACATCTGCTGTGGATCAGTTACCGACCCGCCAGGAACATCCAGTGCGTCCGATGAATCCTTCCCGGCGCGAGGAGATGATGTCTCGCTGGAAAAGAACCCAGCCACGTAGAACACGGCAAACAATGTCAGGGTAGAGCACCCCAGGGTTAGTCCCCAGCGGACAACTTTTCGCCAAAAAAGGCTACGATAATCGCAATCGGCCACTGGGTCCTCATGATCGTTCTGCGAAAAAAACATGTTGAGTCGTCGTCTGTCGTTACCACTCACATCGTGTCGGCCAAGCGACAAGATAGTACGATCACGCGGAGAGGGCAGGAGTGACTTTCGTCCTCTCTCTCAGTATACACCGCCAGCGGGATCGTCGGAAACGGCGCGTTTTATTCGGTATTGTTGTTATAAGTGGACTCTGTCCGGTGGCCGGTCGTGCGAGAGTTTTGGGAGTGTATTGCAAACATTACTTTTCGGTCATTGTTCCTTTAAGAGCTTCTACAAGAGGCTGGAGATATTTTTCGTAGTGTTTCCAGCGTCCGATCGACGTGTTGTAGATTGGCTGCCGCACCTGAACGCGGCTGAGTGTCTGTACAGATCGATCGCTTTTATGAAATTCGAGACACTGGTCATTCCAGTCGAGTCCACAGAACGCTATCAGATTGCGACTGACGCCCTCGGGGTCCGCCACCAGTTGTTCGTAGTCGACGTCGTATGTCTGAAGTGGCAGGATCTCGTGCCAATGATTCATCAGGCGTTCATACTGATAATGGTAGAAACCGATATCTTCCAGTCGCCAGGCCCACCGCAAGGCACCGAAATCACTAAGATAGCAAGACAGGCAGACATCCATAGCGTTTCTTTGACAATGGATGATGCGGGCGTTTGGGAATACTATTGCAATAAAGCCAAGGTAGAGAAAATTTCCTGGTAGTTTATCGACAATGCGTGATGCACCGGGCGCCAGTTCCTCAAGACGCTTAAGGTATCGCTGTGCTAACGCAGCAATGTGTCCTGGATCCGCATGCAAGATGCATTTTGGATAGGCGGTCTTACCGCCTCCAAGGGTCGAAAGCTCTTCTGCAAGGAGTGCGATATCGGGAAGTTCTCCCACACCTGCTGCCTGTGGATGGCTGGCAATGATCTGCTCAACGAGTGTCGTCCCACTGCGCGGCATCCCGACAACGAACACCGGCACATCACTATCGAGTCCACCACGGTCCCCGCTCTCAAAGAGGGCAGATTGGAAAACACGGATGGTTTCATCTATTTCTTTGCCGAACTGGTTTGTGTCAAACGCATTGCCGGCTGCGGATAGCAGACCCATTTGTAAAGCATTTGCCTGTTGAAATGCGAGCATGGCTGCATCATAGTCTTGCTGTTTGTTCAGGATGCTACCCATTATAAAATGCAATTGAGAAGCATGAGCAGGCGATAGGTTCTTGCTGCCGAGCAGTGCCTTGATGCGATCATGTTGTTCGGCGCTGAGTTGATATTTGTCCTGGGATGCCAAAGCGACAAGGTTTTGGTAGGCCGTAAAAAAATTTGGGTCAAGCCGCAGCGCTTCTTCTAGGTGGACGATGGCCATATCGAATTTTCCAAGATCGGTCAGGACAGAACCCAGACTTTGGTGTGCAACAGTCTGGTATGGGTCCAAATCGAGTGCCTGTTTGTATGCTTCTACGGCCTGTTCGTTCTTCCCTTGTAGCTTTAGGATATTGCCCATGGTGATATGACCGTTGGCAAATTGGGGACTCAAACGCAAAGCGTTTCGGGCATGGGTGATTGCCTCGTCGAATCGTCCAACTGCCGCGAGAACACCGGCTAGATTGTTTTCGGCTTTTGCAAAAGTGGGTTCGAGTGTCAACGCATCCTCGAATCGCGTAATCGCATCATCCTGTTTCCCTTGCAACGAAAGAATGATCCCAATGCTGTTTAGCGTTGTGGCATCATGAGGATCGATCCGCAAAGCAGTTTCGTATTGAGTGAGGGCCAACTCCATCTTTCCCTGGATGCAATAGACCTCGCCAAGATTCTTGTGAGGCAGCGGCAGATTGGGGCGAAGCTTTAGGGCATCTTCGAAGGCGGCGATGGCGTCGATGAGCTTGCCTGCTTGTCGGAGTGCAACGCCCAGATTGTTGCGGATTTGAGAATCCTCGCTGTCCAAGCCGATCGCGTGGTGGTAGCATTCTATCGATCGGTCCATCTCTCCCGCGAGAAAATGAATGTCGCCCAGTTGGCAGTGCAACAGAGCGTTATCCGGCCGCACACGAATCGCCCGGCCAATCGTTGTCGCCGCCTGCGAAAAATCTCCCTGTTCGCATTGGATGGTCCCAAGCAACGAGAGGCTGTCTGTATCGCGGGGATCACCTTCCAGTAACCTCTCGCAGATCGCTTGCGCTTCGCCCAATCGTCCTGCGGTACGATGTTGCTCCGCGGTAGCAAGGTTGTTAGGGACGTTCGTCATTGAGCCAACCTGAAGTTTTAATCTGGTCCATCAGTACGTTTTGCATCCGCTACTGTGAGGCACTCTCGTCGAGTGGTGTCGCTGCTCCGCGGAGCGATTCTCGAAGCGGTGCGAGATGGGATTCGTATTTTTTCCAACGACCGATCGATGTTTTGTAGATCGGTTGACGCACCTGCACACGACTTGCCGTTTGGACTGGGCGTCTGTTTTTGTAAAACTCCAGACAGCGATCGCTCCACTCCAGACCACAGAAATCAATGATCTCTCGGCTAACCGTTTCATGATCGGCAACCAATTGTTCATAGGAGACTTCGTACATGCGTAAGGGCAAAACCTTCTGCCAGTGTTTCATCAACTGTTCGTACGACCGGTAGAAGGCCCCGATGTCTTCCAGACGCGTGGCCCACGGGATTGAATTGAAATTCGAAAAAAAACATGAAATGCCAATATCCATCGCTTCGCGGCGGCAGTGGATGATTCGGGCCCTGGGACAAAGTAGTGCGATCAAGCCAAGATAATAAAAATTGTACCAGGTCTTGTCGACGACGCGGCCCGCATCGTGGCGGTTGGCGGTCAGTCGATTTAAATAGTCTTGGGCAATACTGCGGACCGCTGGAGCCTCAGCACGCGAGAAGCAATCGGGATACTCCTGCCCGGAGTTCAATAGCGTCGGCACCTGTGGGATGAGTTGTTCGATGGCCTCCAGTTCACCTGCGCCCGCTGCGTGAGGGTGGCTGGCAATAATCTGTTCAAGGAGCGTGGTGCCACTGCGCGGCATACCGACCACAACCACCGGGATCTCCGTATCCAGCGAGTCGCTAAATAACTTCTTATTCTGAAAGAAGTCCCGCCCGAAGACGTCAATGGTCTGCTGCACCTTTTGATGATGGCTCGCAGGATCAAAAGCGACACCTGCTGCTTTCAAGACGCGGTACTGCGCGTGATTGGCCTGCAGGTAGGCCTCAAAGGCATCGTCATGGTGTTGTTGTTTGTCCAAAATACCGGCCAGAGTGAAATGCAATGCGGAAGTCTCTTCGTGCTGGCCTTTGTGATTGGCCACCAGCGACTTGATCCGCTCAAGTTGATCGGCGGAGAATACATATTGGTCTGTGAGGGCCAGATCTCCCAAATTATGAAACGCAACAGCGTGGTTGGGATTTATTTGCAATGCGTACTCGAGGTGTTTGATCGCCTCATCAAACTGTCCCAACTCAATGAGTACCGATCCCAGATTGACTCGAGCGGTCACAAAATCCGGTCGTCGTCGCAGCACTCCTTCGTAAAGAGCGACGGCTTCTTGGAACCGTTCAGTTGCCTTGAATAGCGTACCTAGGTTATTTTCTGCCTCGTCGTAATCTGGTTTGAGCCTGATGGCCTCTTCAAACTGGGTAACCGCTTCGTCTGGTTTGGCCTGCATCGAAAACACTAAACCGAGTCCGTTGTGTGATTCGGCATCGGCAGGCGAAAGCTGAAGAGCCTGCTGATAATGGACAATGGCCTGGTCCAGCTTTCCCTGCAGTCGCAATACCTCGGCCAGATTACGATGTGGAAAGGCAAGTTCCGGGGAGAGTCGGGAAGCAGACTGAAATACAGCAATTGCCTCCTCAAAGTTGCCTTTTGTTTTCAGCGCGACGCCCAGATTATTTTGCGTCTGCGCATCATTGGCATCGATCGCTAGTCCGCGACGATAGGCTTCAATGGCTTGGTCCACCTTGCCAGCGACAAAGTAGACATATCCAAGATGATGGTGTAGGTGGACCATATCAGGACGCAACGCAATCGCCTTCTCGATTGCGTCGACGGCTTCGTCGTACTGGCCCTGTTCACAGGCAATCTGCCCGAACAGATCGAGTGCCTCAGGATGTTTCGGATGATCCTGGAGAAACTTGCGCAACGCCTCTTTTGCGCGGGGCGATCGCTCTACTGTGAGTTGCTGCTGGATCGACTCGAAGTTGTCGTCGCACCCTGTCATAACCGGTATCTGCCATTAGAGTCATTCATGGAAGCATCGTTCGGAGAAAGTGGTCCGGGATGCTGCCGTAGCCCGGTCCTAGATATCATACTCCCGAGCGGAGGCATGGTCATCAGGGATGTCTGCTCATGCATCTTGAGTATCCGGACCGATTGAGTGCGCTGTAGAGTTGCGTGACCGCTCAAGCGGGTGAAACACGGTTTCTCTCAAGCCTCTGTTTCACACTGTAGATTTTTTGTGCGCAAAAAATGCCAAAAAAGAGCAGCCGTAAGAGAAATGCCGAGTCCACCAGCAATAGAGAGGAGCAGACCACGGTACGGATGGTCCATCAGCTTTGGCGGTGCGATCCGGCCGGCTGCTCCAGAGATCCAGCCCGGTTGGACCTGCGAGATCCCTTGGGTCAAAATGCCCATAATCTTTGAGGCCGGCCGTCGCCTCGATTCATCGGCGGTATAGTCGGGTGAATTGGCAATGCTCACCGCTTTTATTTGCTTTGCGGCCGTCCGATAGAAGGTCTCGAAGCGTTCGATTAATTGCAGATGGCGCGCTTCTTCTTCGGGACTGTTATTCAAAGGATAATGGGGAATCGGATTGGTCGCATTCTTCCATCCTCCCAGGTGAACCGTTCCGGCATAATCCACATCGACGCTAAGATAAATATCTGCAGTGCCGATCTTTTCAAGGATCGCATTCAGATTATCCGGATCGACAATATGGACCTTAATATCACGAGGCTCCTGGACAAGGCACGAGACAGATTGGCGAACGGTCCGAAGTCGAGAATCCTTGCTGATGCTTTGCACTCCCTCAAATCCTTTCATGGTTCCAAAAGCGGCCAACCGTTTCTTCACATGCGCTAAGGCCCGTTTCCCCTTTTTCCCATCCTCACCGGGCATCTCCGCCAAGGGTTGGAGTGCATCAAGCAAATCATACAAGTCCTCTATCTCTTCTAAGCCGACAGCAGTATGGCCGATTTGCATTTCATGGGTGCCGTAGGGCGGCCAATAATCTGTCTTGGAAGTCTTCTGGGCCTCTTTAGGGAGTACAATGATGAGTTCCGACACATCTTCGTATTGGAATTCCTTGGTATGCAGCAGAGGTAGAATCCACCCAGCAATACTCATCATCCCAGCCACCTCAACAAGTTCTTCCTTGGTACTGGCGTTTTGAACCAGTTGGAGTAGGCGATCGGTATCGTGAGGAATGAGTTCCTTGACGAGTGCCAATTCCCTCGAAAGATGGCCAAAAGGTGTCGACAGATCACGATGGGCATCCCAGTTCATCAGCACACGTTTTGTATTCGGGGGAAATAATGTTGGTTTGGAAAGGTCCAAGCGGGCGTGATAGTACGACCAGTTATGCCCCTGGGTAAAGCGTATCGGCGCACCCTCGGTTGTTTTGGCCGGTTGTTGGTAAAGTTGGTTTATCTTTTCATATTCCTGAAAGATCGGCATCAAAGAGATCAGATTGCGTCCGTGCTGGGCCACACCCGGTTTAAAAATATAGGGGGCCTTCACGGGCGTTCCGTTGATAACGGTCGGGCCATACGCAGGCAAGGTACCGAATTGATAGGCTTCCTGGAGTTGTCCCCGCCATTCATTGCGGTCCTTATCAAAGTGTTCTGCCGCTGCATAAAGCAACGCAAGATAATGATTGGCCAGATGGGCGAGGAGTGTGTTTTCTTCTTTAGCCAGCCTTTGAAGTGTTTGGGAATTTCCCGCATACAAAAAATAGGCGGCTCCCAGCCAATCGTTCATGTTTAGCACATGAATGAAGTTTTGGAAGTGAACATCGGCTTTCTGATTTGCAGTGCCGCCATCACGTTTCGATTGACCACGTTTCGATTGTAGGTCTTGCAGGATCGCATCGCCCAGCGTCAGACGAGATGCATGCGCATAGCGTGCCAGCAGATCTGAGGTGGGATCACAAATGGCTGCCATCGATGCATCCTCTTAGCGCCGATTGAAGCAAGACTCGTAGAACCGACCGCCGTAATGATCATACTCTAGAGTGGCGACAAACCACAAAAAAACGGGCGCCGGTTACCCGACGCCCGTTTTTGTTAGTAACAGTTTGAAATCCAGTTCGTTTGCCTTACTTGCCGCGACTACGTCGACGCAAGGCCAACAGTCCTGCACCACCGATCGCCAACATGGCCATCGTAGCAGGCTCGGGGACAGCACCGCCGCCACCACCTTCCAAGGTGGCCGTAATCGGCACGAAAG
>JABABY010000099.1 GCA_014237955.1 Planctomycetota bacterium | reverse complement strand
TGCCCACCTAAGGATGTTGCACGATGCTCGTTTGCGACGTGAAATCGAAGGCTTGATCCGGCAGAACCACTACTCTCCAGAATATGCCGTAAGCCGAATCATGCGTCGCTACGCAAAGGTGTTTCAGTCGCTTGATAGCGCCTTCATGAAGGAAAGGGCTACCGATATCTTTGATATCGAAAAACGGCTTCTTAAACACCTGCTTGGTGATCGCAGCGAGAATGTATCCCAGCTAACCTCTCCCGTTGTACTCCTGGCCCATAATCTGACCCCAAGTGAAACGGCAAATTTGGATCGCGAATTTACTCGGGGGTTTGTTACCGAAGTGGGTGGGCCGGGCAGCCACACCGCGATTGTAGCTGAGGCAATGCATATTCCGGCGGTGGTCGCAACAGGGCCATTTTTAACGGATGTGTCTGGCGGTGATTTGATCATCATCGATGGCAATCACGGTCGCGTTATCTTACAGCCTGATGAAGAAACGATTGCCAGATATCGACACGAAGCTGAGGAACATCGCACCCTTGCAGAACGCCTTCGGCCTTTGGCGGACAAACCGGCCATCACAGAAGATGGTACTACCATCCGCTTATATGGAAATATTGAATTTCCCTACGAAGTGGAAGAATGTAATGCCAGTGGTGCTGATGGAATTGGACTTTATCGGACAGAGTTTTTATACCTCAATGCAAAAACGGAACCTACTGAAGAAACACATTTCGAAGCCTACAAAAAAGTGCTTCTCGCAATGGAAGGCAAGCCTGTTTGCATTCGAACTCTAGATTTAGGTGCCGAAAAGCTTTTGGAGATGGCCCGTCCTGAGGATGAGCGGAATCCAGTCTTGGGCCTACGCAGCATCCGTTTGACCTTGAGAAACGTGCCTCTTTTCCGAACTCAGTTGCGCGCTATTTTGAGGGCCAGTGCGCTGGGAAAAATACGTGTCATGTTCCCGCTCATTACAACATTGAAGGAACTCCGTCAGGCCAAAATGCTGCTCTCGGATGTGATGGAAGACCTTGAGGAACAGAACATTGATTTTGATCGCAATATTGAAGTCGGAATGATGGCTGAAGTGCCTGCAGCGGTAATTCTTTTGGATCGGTTTGTCGATGAGGTTGATTTCATTAGTATTGGTACCAACGACCTGATTCAATATGTGTTGGCAGTAGACCGCAGCAACAAGGATGTCGCACATATGTATACCGCCAGCGAGCCCTCTGTGCTCCGCCTGCTGCGATCCTCGATTCAGACCGCGATCAAATCCAATAAGCCTGTAAATATTTGTGGGCAGATGAGCGGCAACATGCTCTACACCATGCTACTGCTAGGTTTTGGTTTGCAGCAGTTTAGTGTACCGCCCGCCTCGCTACTGGAAATTAAGAAGGTTATTTGTAGCGTCAGTATCAAGCAGTGCCAACGACTAGCCAAGCGCGTGATGACCAAGGAAAACGCACAGGAAATCCGCAGCTATCTGAAGGAAGAATTACGGAAGCAGGTGCCAGAATTAGTACCATAATCGCCAACAAAAAGCAGCCACAAAAATCCGCAATCGGTCAACGTGTGCGAATCCGCTTTTCTAAAAAGGGCGATCTTCGCTTCTTGGGGCATCGTGATTTAATCCGAACCTTAGAAAGGCTCTTTCGCAGGGCAGGATTAGAGCCTGAGATGAGTAAAGGGTTTCACCCGCGACCACAGATGAGTTTCACTTCAGCCCTGGGAGTAGGTACCGCCGGACTGGATGAAGTGATGGATTTAAAATTGGCCAAACAGTACTCCTCCGCCGAATTAATCCGGCAACTCCGAGAAAACACCGTTGCTGGGATTGAGATTTTAGATATCACAATTCTAACGAACAATACCCCGAAGATAAAAGCTGAAAGTGCTTGGTATGAATTTTCGGTTCCTTCTGAATTTCAATTGGTGACTCGAGAAAACATTGGTCGGTTTATGGCTGCCTACTCCTATTGGATAACACGGACCAAAAAGCGCCAAGAGATTGATATCCGGTCCCATGTCTTACGGCTGTATCTCGATGAGTTTCAGTTGCGCATGCAACTCGAGGTCAGTAGTGAGGCAACCGTACGACCACAAGACATTATTAAAATACTTGGACTCGCAGAATTGTCGCATCATGGCAACTTTCTCACGCGAACCAAAATACAGCTACAAAACAAAAAGAAAGAGACGACATGAAAAATGAAATGCTAATCAATGTTTCCCAGCCGGAGGAGTGCCGGATTGCCATTGTTGAAGATGGGGTCCTTGAGGAACTCTACATCGAGCGATCAAGCCAGGATAATTATGTGGGGAATGTTTATAAAGGAGTGGTTGTTAATCTGGAGCCCACAATCCAGGCGGCCTTCATTGATTTTGGCGTCGGCCGCAATGGATTTTTGCACATCAGTGATGTGGAACCTCAGTATTATCGGCAGGCCGGTATTGACCCCGCAAAGTACATGGAGACAGGGGGTGGCAGTTTTCGCGATAGCGACATTGCTGAGGATATCGAGCCGCCGGCACCAGAGACTGGTAATGGTGATTCGTCATCAGCGAGCCAAGGCGAGGGTAACACGGAGGAAACGGCCAGGACTAAAACGCGCCGCCCGCGATCACGAGGTCGGACCTCTCGCCCAGGAGCTCGCCCGCGCGTAAAACCACCTATTCAGGATATTTTGCGACGTGGTGACGAAGTATTGGTACAGGTGATTAAAGAAGGGATTGGCAATAAAGGACCGACCCTCTCTACGTACATCAGTATTCCGGGACGCTACTTGGTGTTGATGCCCGCTTTAGGCCGTGTTGGTGTCTCACGCAAAATCGACGATGAAGAGGATCGCAGGCGGCTGCGTGATATTCTGCTCGATCTCAATCCACCGAAGGGCCTGGGCTTTATTATTCGTACAGCAGGGGCTGGACGAACCAAGCGAGAATTATCCCGCGATTTGGCTTATCTGTTGCGTCTTTGGAAGGTCATTGTCCGTCGCATCAAGAAGTGCCGGGCACCGGTAGATATCTACGAGGAAAGTGACATGATCATCCGCACGATTCGCGACATTTTCAGCAGCGAAGTGGATGTCATTTATGTCGATGAAGAACGAGCTTACGAACGCGCTAAAGAGTTTCTTCAGATGGTGATGCCGCGCCACGTGAACAGGTTGCAGTTCTACAAAGGCCGGGATCCTCTGTTCCATAAATATAAGATTGAGGATGAGATTTCCCTGATCCACCAACGCGAGGTGCCACTGAAGCAGGGGGGATCGATTGTCATTGACCAAACCGAGGCATTGGTCGCAATTGATGTAAATAGCGGAAACTTTCGGGCAAATGGTTCTGCTGAGGAATCTGCTTTTCAGATCAATCAGCTGGCAGCTCGTGAAATCGCCAGACAATTGCGACTTCGTGACCTTGGCGGTGTGGTCGTCAATGACTTCATTGATATGCGACAGGAACGCCATCGACGAGGTGTCGAAAGAGTTTTGCGAGAATCTGTAAAACGGGATCGTGCAAGGACAAAGATTCTCCGCACCAGTCCTTTCGGTCTGATTGAAATGACACGACAGCGGATTCGGCCCGGTTTTAAGCGAAGCATTTACCGGGATTGCCCAGGCTGTTCAGGATCAGGGGTGGTCAAAACGCCGGAGAGTATGGCAATCGAGGCTGTCAGAATGTTGATCTCTGCTGCGCACCACCCCGATGTGGTGGCAATCGATCTGCAGGTAGCGGACGAGGTGGCCACCTACCTGAACAACCGGAAGCGTCGCGAAATTTCGGGATTGGAGGAGGAGAACACCGTGGTGGTTCAAATTTTGACCAAAGAAGGGTTTTTGCCCGAACAGATTGAGATTCTTGGCTACGATAAAGCGAGTCGAGAGATCCGTTTTCCGAACCTCTAGGCCAATCTTTTCAGGGGGCTAAAAAACAGGGCCCCCATCGTTGGGGTGCGTGCAAAAAGGCCCAAAAAAGTCACTGCCCGCTCGACGGTGGGGCGAAAAGCAGATATCATGCATGGTTTGCCAATATTTTCGTCACACACTCGCTGAAGCTCGCGATTATCGGGGAGACCTCCATGTACGCCATCATTGCCGACAGTGGAAAACAGTTCAAAGTGCAGGAGGGGGAGCAGCTAGCGATCGATTATCGCCAGAGCCATGTGGGAGATAAGCTGACGTTTGAAAATGTCCTCTGTATCAGCAGCGAGAAGGGAATCCAGCTTGGTAGCCCGACCGTGGATGGGGCGGCTGTTGAAGCTGAGGTACTCGGGGTTAGCCAGGGGCCAAAACTGGTTGTCCAAAAACTACGCAGGCGAAAGAATTCCCGGAGAAAAACGGGACATCGGCAGCTCTATACAAAGGTGCGGATTGATAAAATCACCGCCTGAGCGTTTGCATACCATCTGCGCGGCCCCAGTGTAGCTAAGCCCTGTTTCGAAGGGCTTTCTCCAATTGCAATCCGTTTGCATTTTCGGAAATACCCCGTCTTGAAAGATCATGTCGGCTGGAAACATCCATGGCCCGTTTTCTGCCTTAGTCGTTTTCCATCGGCGAGACGCACCATTTCGCACGCGACTCAAAAGCAACGCAAAAGCGCAGACCTGTTTAATCGCTGCCGCTGACGAGAACATCAAAAGCGGGCTGCAGAGTCGATACTTTTTTTAAAATTTTTGTGCGGCACCCTTTCCTCACAAAATTTAGTGACGGCGTGCCCGAAATAGCAAAACCGCCGCGAAATCCTGCGGTTGCAGACCCTCTTTTCAGCAGTTATGCTATCATGGCCCGTTGAGAGGAGATTCTCTTAAATCCTTTATTCAAAGGCATTTAAAGCGAATTGAAAATTGTGATTGACGGGTTAAAAAAAGGTTATACAATCAGCCCCTCACAACACGATGTTGTAGTCAGAAGCGCATCAACTACAATATATAGTTGTTTATGTACTGCTTGTGGGGGGCTACTGAGTGATTTTCATTGCCTCGGGGCAGATTTCTTCGAGTCGGCTAGGCGGGCCGCGAGAAGATTTAGTGTAGAAGTTCAATAATACTGGTACGGATGCCCGCACCTCTAGCTCGAAAGGACTCGCGCGATGGCTACTGTCGACGTGGACGTTTCCTCCCAAAATTTGTTTGATCAAAATCGCAAGGAAAGCGGTCCTGGCCTCCGCGTCGAACCT
This sequence comes from Planctomycetota bacterium, assembly GCA_014237955.1. Lineage (GTDB taxonomy): Bacteria > Planctomycetota > Planctomycetia > Pirellulales > UBA7805 > UBA7805. The sequence goes on along the minus strand of JABABY010000099.1, from coordinate 2,109 downwards.
GTTTTTTGCCCAACCGATGCCACCGATCCTTTTGAAACGGTCGAGTGGGAGCGACGAAGTGCCCAAATCAAAGGTGAAAATGGGGAGTTGCTCTTCGAGCAGGCCGATTGTGAGATTCCCGTCAACTGGAGTCAGTTGGCTACGAATGTCGTCGTCAGCAAATACTTCTACGGTGAGAACGGAACGCCTGAGCGGGAAAACAGCGTTCGCCAGCTGATCCACCGAGTCTGTCGGACTATTGCCGACTGGGGATTGGGCGATGGTTATTTTGCTTCACCCGAAGATGGTGAAAACTTTTACCGCGAAATCTCATGGCTCTGCCTCCATCAATATGGTGCTTTCAATTCACCGGTCTGGTTCAATGTTGGACTTTACCATCAGTATGGAGTCACGGGGACGAAATGTAACTGGCATTGGGATGCAGAAACGAACACGGTAAGGCAGCCCGAAAACCCGTACGAGTACCCCCAGGGTTCGGCGTGCTTCATCCAGAGTGTCAACGACAACATGGAAGCCATCATGCATTTGGCGACCAGCGAAGCAATGTTGTTCAAATTCGGAAGCGGTACCGGAACCGACCTTTCCACAATTCGATCTCATCGTGAAAAACTTTCTGGTGGCGGGAGGCCTTCTGGCCCACTCTCCTTCATGCGGGTGTATGATCAAATCGCAGCCGTTGTCAAAAGCGGCGGAAAAACACGACGGGCTGCGAAGATGCAGTCTCTGAAGATCTGGCACCCGGACATTATGGACTTCATCAAGTGCAAGGCCAAAGAAGAGGCCAAAGCACACTGCTTGATTGAAAAGGGTGGCTACGAAGCGAACTTCAATGGAGAGGCGTACAACTCCATCATGTTCCAAAATGCGAATCTTTCGGTTCGCATCACAGATGACTTCATGAAGGCCTTCATTGAAGACAAGGAATGGAAAACCCACTGGGTGACGGATGCCAGTAAGGACGGTCCCAGTTTCCAAGCGCGTGAGCTCATGAACCAAATGGCCGAGATGGCATGGAAGTGTGGCGATCCGGGCGTCCAGTATGACACTACCATTAATCGTTGGCATACCTGTCCCAACTCGGGTCGAGTCAATGCCAGCAATCCTTGTAGCGAATACATGTTTCTGGATGACACGGCTTGTAATCTCGCCAGCATCAACTTGATGAAAATGTGTCGCGAAGATAACACCTTTGATGTTCAGCGATTCAAGCAGGCCTGTCGCATGTTCTTTGTGGCCCAGGAAATCCTGGTCGATCACGCGAGCTATCCCACGGGAGCAATCGCCGCCAACAGCCAACGTTACCGGCCTCTCGGCCTTGGATACTCCAATCTCGGAAGCCTGCTCATGACAGGCGGACATGCCTATGATTCCGATGCGGGAACCGGCATTTGTGGTGCGGTCACTGCAATATTACATGGAGCCGCTAATCTTGCGAGTGCCGAGATGTCCTCAGTCGTTGGTCCGTTTGAAGGCTTTGAGAGCAATCGAGAGGAAATGTTACGGGTGATGCAAATGCATCGTGATGCTGTAGAGAACATCAACGAGGCTTGTCCTGCTGAGTTGCGATCTGCGGCTGGTGAATTGTGGGATGATGTTCTCGAGGCAGGAAAACGCTTTGGATTTCGAAATGCGCAAGCAACCGTTCTTGCGCCTACAGGGACGATCAGCTTCCTCATGGACTGTGACACTACCGGTATCGAGCCTGATATCGCACTCGTTAAATACAAGCAACTTGCCGGTGGCGGGATGCTCAAAATCATCAACAAATCAGTTTCTCACTCGCTCAAAACACTGGGATACAGCTCTTCACAAATTGAAGCGATCACTGCCTATATTGACCAGAATGACAAGATTGAAGGTGCCCCGGAGCTCGACGAGAAACACCTGCCTGTCTTTGATTGTGCCTTTGAGCCCTCGGGAGGCGGCCGTTGTATTGAATGGCAAGCACATGTGCGGATGATGGCTGCTGCACAGCCATTTCTATCGGGGGCAATTTCGAAAACGGTGAATATGCCCTCCACAACAACCGTCGAGGATATTGCCGAAGCATACACCTGGGGTTGGCGTCTGGGCTTAAAGGCATTGGCGATCTACCGGGATGGTTCCAAG
>JABABY010000098.1 GCA_014237955.1 Planctomycetota bacterium | reverse complement strand
ATTGCTCAGTGGCTTTTTGCCGCTTTTCGACACTCAGTTGGCCGCGCCTTTTGAGATAGCCATTAACATTCTTTTCGATCTTTGCAATGACTTCATCGTAATCATCGTCATTAGGTCCCAATCGGGTACTAATGCGCCAGATATCCTTGCCGACTTGAGGTTCTGCCTCAGTCCCCGCAACAGCGGTTTCGCTTTTGGTTTCATCGCTGGTCGGCGACGAGGGAGGAAAAGAGGAAGCCTGCTTATTAGGATCCTCGTAGCTGTAGTAATGGACTTTTCCATAATCACTACGCGCATCAGCAATGCGTTTGTTCATCACGTAACGCGTGTAGTGAGTATCGTCCAACTCTGGTGCAAAAGTAACGGCAGAAATGGAGGCGGTTACGTACTTGGATTGACTCGTAACGAGTTCCTTCTCGATTTCTTCAACCAGCTGCAATTGGCTCAGTGTGGTCAGCGGTGACCGCTTGCGGTCAAATTCCACCATGATCTCAAGCGGAATCTGATTTCCAAATCTTTCGGGGCTCGCTAGCCAATGATAGTCGGCAATCAAACGGTGGTCTTCGGGAAAAAAGCGGGCAGGCTTTACGGAAGTATTAATGAAAATTGCGCCCCAGCCGAAAAATCCTAGGATTGCCAAGCAAACAAAGGACACCAGTATGTGCTGGTTCAGGACACATTTTGCGACAAGTTGAACAAAAGAGTCGAATTTGTGCGGCCTCGCCAAAACGTTGGGCTGAGTGGTTTTGCGGCCCTCTTTTCTCCAGGAAAAGTTTTGCGAGAACACCAGCATTGCAGGAAGAAGCAAAAACAAGACGATCAAGCTCGCAGCAATTCCAATTGCCGAATATTTACCAAAATCTTTGACCGGAACAATTTTGCTCACTGACAACGAGGCCAACCCGACGGCGGTCGTTCCGGCGGCCAGCATGCAAGGCAGCCAGGCATGCTTCACAGCGATAAGTGGTGCCTTCGCGGCGCCAAATTCTCTGACTGCGTCGCGATAATAATTCACCAGATGGACACCAGCGGAAAGACTTAGCACATAGATAAGTGCGGGCATCACGACCAGGACGAGATTCATCTGCCCGCCTAATGCGGGAACCAGTGACTCAGCGAGAGTAGAGGAAAAAATTGCTGCGATAAAGATCACAACCACTAGTTTCCAACTTCGTAGGCTCAAAAGAGCACAAGCGAGTGCAACCAGCATCGAATAAACGACTAGCGAGTTCATTGCCTTTTGGCTTTCAACATCAACGGCCGCATTTGTAACGGCATCGCCAGCCATATGAATATCGTCTGAGGGAAGCTTGATTTCCTTTTCGAGGATCTCATGCAACGCGGCAACGGACGCCTGCCGATCATCATCTCCCTTCTCCGTTAATTCGATGACTGCGGCACTGGCTTTATTGTCTCGACCAATAAGGATAGATGTGAGGCGCTTCCGGGCAAGCGTCTCACTCAGACCAAAGGGTTTTTTTTGAAGTTGTGCGAGCAATTCGGGGCCCGTTTGCACCTTCTTAAATAGTTTGTCGCCATACTCGTCGTGATACTCACGGGCTAATTTTGCAAAGCGTTGCAATCTCGGGTCGTCGAGAGTGCATCCTTTCCAGCTTACAATGGCATACTCGTCGGTACCAAAATGTCTGCGAAATTCGTCATAGATCTTTGTTTCTTCGAGATCATCTTTGGGTAGCCATTGCTTGATATTGTTGTTATTGGATTGCTCGTTGATATAGATTCCGCAAGCGACTGCCGGAATGGACAGCGCAAAGATGAGGAGAATCCAACCGTAGTTGCGGTCGTAGAAAGTTGAAGAGACTGATTCCGTCATGCCACTTTTTCTTCTGGCCGCTAATGCAAAGGCAGGTTGCCACAATTGTGTAGAATGTGGACTGTAACGGAATGGGAGATGGGGGACTCTGGGACAAAAAGCTTGCCACAGCGGTGGTTGGCATTCGCCCTACGACCGACGAGAGGATATCATACCACCCTGGTATACCGGTTGGGCAGGCTGAACCGGCCAGGAAAGTTGGCAATGTTGCCAAAACTTTCGGATTTTTTGTGGTTTTGTGGCCCTTTCCGAGAGCGCCGATTTTCCAAGTTGGAGGTTCCACGCTTGAGCGAGAAACGCTTGATTTTCACAAGGTTCGGTTGAATCGCCCCTTCCAGCGGTGTATGCTGATGTGTTGGAAGGTTTGGTAGCTTAAGAAGTTACTGCTTTCTCTGTTTTCATTTCATGGAGTGATGACTAACGGGTGGGCGCGCCTGGGCGCGGCATGGATCGTGGCATTTACCCGCTTTTGATGAAACTGTGCTGATTTCGCACATCTCTCAGACGATCCTGATCACATCATGAAATTTGCTTTTGTTGTGCATCCTCTCTCGGAGGAGAGCAAGGCCCTTTTTCAGATGGACGATGGTGGTGAACTGTTGTCCCATTGGGAAAAGGGAAATCTTCTCGAGATCTGTAATTTTGTGCAAGATGCGATGGCCGAGGGCGTTGGCTTCGGAAGCCCGGCAGCTCCCACAAGTCCAACAGTTCTAGATCGCTTTCAGGCACTCGAGACATCTGTGGGTAAATCTGCTGAAGGTCGCGTGTACGAAATTCCTTGTACTGCGCAGGAAATTTTACAGGACCCTACCCGGGCAATCCAGCAAACGGAAACAGCCGTTCGCATGGCAGCTGACTGGGGGGCCGGTATCGTTGGCCTTGGTTCGTTAACGAGTGTTGTTGGCGGCCACGGAAAATATCTTGCTGAAAACAGTCCAATACCAGTGACAACTGGAAACAGCCTCACGGTATTTGCAGCTATCAAAAATCTATATCAGGCCTGTAGCGAGCTTGATATTGATATTCGCCGACAGACTGTAACGGTTGTTGGAGTCCCTGGAAGTATTGCCACGGCCGCTGCACGATTGCTGGCTCCAGAGGTAGGGCGTTTGATGTTGGTGGCTCGTCGGCACTCACCCAGAGCCGTACGGATTGCCAAAGAACTTCAGAGCGATTTGGTGACAGACATCCCGACTGCTTTGTCCCAGTCTCAGCTGATTCTGTCTGCGACCTCATCGGGCAATTGTATTAAACCGGAAATGCTTCAATCCGGCAGTGTTGTGATTGATGTTGGAGTACCCACAGACGTAATGCGTTCTGTCAGACGCCGCGATGATGTATTGGTTGTGGCAGGGGGAGTGGTTGATGTCCCTCAGCCATTTCTTCGAAAGTCGATGTTGTTAGGTTTTCATTTTGGTTTAGTGCCGGGTTGTCTTGCCGAAACCATCAATCTCGCGCTCGAGGACCGTGCAGAGTGTTTTTCGTTGGGACGGGATTTAAGTATAGAAAACGTGAATGAGATAGGGGCAATTGCCGAAAACAATGGTTTTTCATTCAGCCATCTTTCTTCCTTTGGCCGTCCTGTTGAGGATGCGATGTGGGCGAGTATGGCTAAGGTGATTGGGCGCCAACGCATCGAAAAACAACATCTCACAACCAATGGCTGCACGCATGAATCGCCTAATGGTGATGTTTTTCAACATTATAAAAATGGAAATGGAAAGTCCAAAGACAACTCACAGGCGATGCAAGGTAATGGTAATTCAAAATCCGTGGATTCGCCGCGAGACAATGGACATCCTAGCAGTGCTAAAGATGGCCAACGGGAGGACAATCATCGATGCGATGTAGCGAATCGCAGGGCTCGAACCCTTTTTCATCGCTACGTGAATCCGGTATTGGTTAGTCTGACCAAACAGAGCGGCCTTAATAAAACATTTGTCCGCGGAGACGGACTGGTTATTTCTGATACTGAAGACAATCGCTATCTTGATTTTGTATCGGGTTTTGGTTCACTGAACCTCGGACATAATCATCCTCGCGTGGTCACTGCTGTTCGTGATGCTCTTTCCCAACAGGTACTCGGTTTCAGCCCATCCGCTGCCAATCCCTATGCCGCCGCACTGGCCGAACGTTTGGTGTCGATTTCACCGTCCGGTCTTGAGATGGTCTTTTTCTGTAATAGTGGAGCTGAGTCGGTCGAAGCGGCACTCAAGTTGGCGCGGGCGGCGACCGAACGCACTGGGATCGTTTATTGTCACGGGTCATTCCACGGCAAGTCATTCGGTGCATTGTCGGTGACGGGCAATCGATCGTACCAGCGCCCTTTTGGGCCCCTGTTGCCTGATTGTCACGCTGTTCCTTACGGGAACCTTGAGGTTCTCGAGCGGCTGTTGGCCCCTCGCAATATGGCTGCTTTTATTGTGGAGCCGATTCAGGGTGAGGCGGGAATGATGATGCCACCGGCTGGCTATCTCGCGGAGGTTCAAAGGATTTGTCGTAACACAGGGACGCTGTTGATTGCCGATGAGGTGCAGACCGGCATGGGACGCACGGGAACAATCTTTGCGAGCGAACAGGCCGCGATTGAACCGGATATTATGACAGTGGCCAAAAGTCTCAGCGGCGGTTTGGTGCCGATTGGCGCGATGCTCGCACGTCGAGATATATGGATGAAAGCTTACGGAACCGTCGATCGGTTCGCTTTGCATACATCGACATTTGGTGGAGGTAGCTTGGCCTGCGTAGCTGGGCTAGCGGCCATCGAGACCCTCATTGAGGAACGTTTGCCGGAGAATGCGGCAGCACGAGGGTTTCAGTTGCTTGAGGGTCTGAACAAGCTCAGGCATCAGATGCCCGAGTACTTCCGTGATATTCGCGGACAGGGTTTGATGATCGGTGTGGAGCTTATGCCACTCACAGAATCCGTAGTCACGCATCTAAAGCGGACGGACTCTTCGGGCATGCTGCAGTATTTAATGACGGGTGTTGATGAGATGGTTCGCAGCTTTCCGACGGTTTTTCAGATGCAGATCTTGCTCGAGCATTATCACATCTACGCTCAAGTTGCTCGTTCAAACCCGTTGGTTCTAAGAATTCAGCCACCTCTGACCATTGACGAGGCCAAGGCGGATCATTTTCTCAATGCATTTGGTCGCACCTGTGCACTGGGTCAGAAAGTTGAAGGACTCTTTGACGAGGTAATCACTCGGTCGATTTCTGGACAGCATGGATCGAATCAGGATGCCGAAGCGGATCACAATGGAATGCGCAACGGCGGACCACAAATCTCTGCAACGCCTGCGGAGATTGACGAGCAATGTAATTCTTAAGTGGTATTCTCGTCTTTGTCCGATTGATCCTGGCTATCGTTTCGATTGCTTTTGAAAAATAGTGCCATTGGCTACTGGTAATGAATCGGTCTGGTCATCTTGTTTGTCCCGCCCCGACCCCAAGACAGTGCTAGGTTGCAATTTTTGGGATTGTTCAACGTAAAGGTCGGCCGTGCCAAGGGCAAAATCTTTGCTGCCCTCGATATAAGCCCGCACGTGGCAGGGACCAACAACCCCAGGAGGCAACTTAAGGCGAATGTCCAGTGGCCCCTTGGTGATTGTCCGTGTGGTCGAATCGATTTGCTGATTATTGGCCTCTAGATAGGTCTTCTGGATTTTGTGCAGCGCCCGATCGCGGGGATCGTATTGTAGCCTCGTGGATGGTTGTTTCAGTAAGTGGCCCCGGCGGACGATCAACTCAATTGTCGCCTGTCCCGCAATCGGCATCTCAAGTTGAATAGGAATCTCGGATCCCTCACGGACAATTGTATTGACTGAAATCGGAATGTCCTGTGGATGTTTTATTTTTAAAAGTGGATCACCGAGCAGATTGAATAAATGAAGATGTTCTTGTCGCTGTGCGTATAAATCCTCTGCCGACTCCCCAAACAGCATGCCCATTGAATCGATTAGCCCGCGATAACCAGATGCTTGCTGGCTGTCGACCATTCGCTTTTTAGCCCTCAAGAAAATCTTCCCCAGCGTATTTGTACGCTTTTGAAAACACTCATCCATCATTGCTTCTGCCAGTGTTGCCATCGCATAAGGCATGGTGGTTCGTGAGCCTCCCAGAACGGCAACCGGTCCACTTTTGCTGCATAATATTTCTTCCGCAAGGCAATCATTCGGGTTATCAAATGCCGCGCTGTAACAACTGAAGAGAAGGACAATGGGGGCACCTGTATGGCATTCGATGCGAGCAGTATCTTCTACAGACAAAATTGGGAACGTAGCACCGGGAACATGAAGTTGATCTAAGGTTTGCACCTGTCCATGCCCCATGTAGACCCAGAATAGGCAGCCCTCATTCATGCGTGTAATGACAGTCTCACGAAACAATCGTGGGTCCGGACAGTAGGGGCTTTTCCAACTCGCCCTGGTCATGCCCACTTGATATCCGGCCGGAATACCAGAAGTCAGGAACAATTTGGTCGTGTTCTCAATCATCGTATCGATCACACCACCAAAACCGCCGAGACCAGCGATGAGGTTGATCCGGCTGCGCCACAGTGAAAAGTCGTCATTTGATTCATACCGGATAATTCGGCCAATCAGGTTTTCCAACTCTTCAGGGCTGTCGACCGGCAGACGACCAATCGGAACATCAGCGATTTGATCGCCATTGAGATCCCCATAGGGATTATCGCTCGCAATCGTTCGGTCCCCACCAAAGGGAGTGATAATCCTAGCTGAGATATAGTGGGTCGGTACTTTTCCTGTTTCATTGGGTTCCCGTAGATTGGTACGATTAGGAGTATCGCCAATGAGTAGGATGGCACTGATTGGTTCTTCTTCGGCCCGTTGAAGAATTCTGGCGTGGATTTCTGCTGCCGTGCCATGACTCTTGATGAAATCGAGCGTATGGCCCTGCCGTTGACGATATGTCACCCACGGCTTGATCGCTTCTCGGAAGTTTTCCGGACAGACGATGACGGTCTCTCCAAGACATCTTTCTCCAAAGGTTGTCCACACCATAGCCGAAAGCAGGATGAGGATTGCCTGGGAGTATCCGGTTTTTGCTAGCACTTGTACGACTCCAGGAACGCAGTGTTGAGGGTCGATTGGCGGGTAATGTACTCGAAGGCGTATCTTGGATCGATAGCAGCCCATGTGTGTTTTTTCTGCCTGATATTGCTTGACGGATGATCGTGATAGCCCGCCTCATTGGCGCCGAAAGTTCGTGAGATGTCGCAATCTTCAATTCGCCATGGAATTGTCTTGGGGGCAATTCCTGGTCCTGCAGGATGAGTCGTGGACCACCATCCTCGTCATGGATCGACAACCGAATTGGCGGATGCTGTGCCATCGTCAATGCCTTCCGTGACCATTGTGTCACTCAGATGAACCGGGGCCAACGGTTTGCAACCGGTTCGCTCGCTTCCCTTGCTCCATGCTC
>JABABY010000097.1:256-7290 GCA_014237955.1 Planctomycetota bacterium | reverse complement strand
CATTAACCTCGACGAGTGTACAGCCATGCGGTCCCGACTCCCTCGGAGTGCGCCCCTGGGGTGTCCCCGGATAGTGGATCGCCGGCGACCGCTGCACACATTCTCGTGCATGTTCCCCACCGAGAGCCCAATAATCGACTTGGACCGAACTGAGTGCGGCAGGATCGCACGTTCCATAGCCCAGCGCGATGGTCCAGAGATCATCGTCTGGAACCTGAAAATCCGCTGGCCGGACCACGGAGTGCCCACACTCCGGCAAGCCAAGCAATCGAACACTCGGCGCATTTTCACGACGATGTAAAAACTGGCGGCTTTTATCTGTAAAGCGATGGACATTTTCCGGAAGCATCGTCGCAAGTTCCCAACGGGCAGGCGGATCGATCCGTCCAGTTGCCCAATACACGGCAATGCCCTGATCGGCTAGACGTTCGAACTGTTCGATGAGAAACAACAAACTCCTCGGGCCCATTTCCTCGACATCGAGGATGTCTCCGGAAAGGACGACGAACTCCGCATTCTCGGCTAGGGCGGCAGCAAACACGCGTTCAACAGCGACGAAAGGGGCATCGAGCAGCGCGTCGCGAAGATGCCTCGGAATATCGGCAATCCCGTACACCTGCCGCTCGAGATGGAAGTCGCTGGCGTGAATGAATCTCAGAATCGAACTCGGCATACGCAAGTCTCCCGACACGGCACAGTGGACCTGCCGGAGTATCCCTCCTTATGGGTAGGACATGCCATTGAGGCGAACCGAAGAAGTTTAGCGAGAGGGCCTGCAAACTCCTATGCTGATTCACCGAGCAGTCAGGCCTGCTAGCACCGTATTTTGACGTGATTCGGTCAGTGTAAGCGGGTGAGAATCGCCATCATGCCCTGACTGGGCAGTGATCCGGCGTTGGGGTATTCTGTGGGTCCCAGCCTTTTCGTCCCACCGATTTCCTTTTCCGGAGAGATCCTGTGAACGCTTTTTACCGCCTCGCCCTGGTAATGGTAATGTTGTTTGCCCTGACCGAAGTGTCTGCCGCAGAACCTGAACAATCTGCCGCTCCCAAAGCGGATCAGGCGCGATGGAATGCACTGATGGCCGAGCAGCAGGCCTTGGAAAAAGAGATTGAAACAAAGTTTCAAGAAATCCAAAAACGAATGCAAAGTGCCAGCCCCGAGGAGCAGCCCGCGATCCAGGCACAATACCAGAAAATGGCGCAAGCATACATGAAACAATACAAGCAACTTGGCGATCAGATCATTCCGCTTGCACCTGCCATCTACGAACAAAATCCAAAGGATGTGATTGCGGCAGAAATTGTGATGCAAACTGCGTTTGGAAAAAATCAATATCGGCAAGCTGCAGATATTGCAGATCGGTTGATTTCCGAAGGCCTCGTATCGCCGATCACACTCAACATGGGTGGCGCAGCGCACTTTAATAATCACGACTTTAAAAAGGCAAGGGAACTTTTTGAGCAAGCAGAACAATCCAACATGCTCGATCAACTCGGCAGGCAATATCTCACTGCCGCCAAAGGGTACGAGAATCTCTGGGAAAAAGAGCAGGCCGTACGGGCAGGTGAAGCAAATGCGGGACCAGAGAGTGCACTTCCGCAAATTCTACTGAAGACCTCACGCGGCGACATCTTGCTGGAGCTATTCGAAGATCAAGCTCCCAATACGGTCGCTAATTTTGTGAGCCTTACCGAGAACAAAGACTACGATGGCACGACATTTCACCGCGTGATTCCGAATTTCATGGCCCAGGGTGGCGACCCCAACAGCAAAGATGAGAATCCATCCAATGACGGAACCGGAGGCCCCCCGTACACGATTGCCTGCGAAACTGGCCGTCCGGACGCACGCATGCATTTTTCCGGGAGTCTCAGCATGGCCCACGCTGGAAAAGATACCGGGGGATCACAGTTTTTCATCACCCATCGCCCGACCGACCACCTGAACGGGAAACATACCGTCTTCGGACGCGTGGCTGACGGACTCGACACCGCTAAATCCCTGCAAAAAGGGGATATCATTCAATCCGCCACGGTCGTCCGAAAGCGAAACCATCCCTACAAACCGGTAACGACGCCCCATCAGCGGTGAGGGCAATGCACAGAGCCCGACAACGATATTTTTCCCTACGCATACAAGTAGGGATTGAGCGTCGGATCGTTGTACATCTTTAATTGGCGATATGTTCGGTGGCGTTTTCTGCCAGAGAAAATATCTGCGACCAATTCCTTGAGTGACTGCGACAATTCCTCATGCTGGAGTTTGCATCGTTTGAGCTTTTGACCGACCGCCACTCGATGTTCCGGCTCGGTATCGCTTCGCTGCATCTGTTCATTGAGGTGATACATCCGCAAGGAAAGAATGGAAAGGCGGTCGATTGCACTTCCCGGGGTTTCGGTGTTGAGTGATCCGGTCGATTCGATTTGATCTCGCAGAAGAAGATCAGCAATACATTCGTCCATCTGTTCGATACTATCGTTTCGCTGCTGGTTGTAGCGATCAATCGATCTTTTTGCTGCTGCAATCCGGGAATCGTCGCTACGTTGGCAACGAGCAACATCCTCCTTATGCCACAACAGAAAATTAAATTGATGCTCCGTGCAGGCAAGTTGCAGAAAACCGTGATAAGGGTTATTCATTTGCTCATGATGCCAATGGGCTACCATCAGATGATGCATCCCTGTGATCTGGTGGATTTGTAATGTGCTCGACATCTTTTTAACAAACACCCATTATTGTGCCGTAGCAGTATCAAGTTGATCCTGCACTGAAAGCGTTTTGGGTTCCTCGCGGAGCAAAGTATCGCACGCATGACAAACACGAGATACATCTATTTGAAGCATCGATTGGTTATCTTTAATTTTGCGCATTTTTAGCCCCGCACGGTCTCCTGGCGGTTGGACCGCGAGATGCTCAAAACCGTACGGCCCGCAATGCTCTGGCCGAGTTGGGCCATAGAGTCCGACGGTCGGGGTATCGACCGCAGCGGCCAAATGCAGTGGCCCGGTATCGGACCCAACAAAGAGAGATGCCCGACGCGACAGTGTCGCCAACTCGCGCAGTGATGTCTCTGGGGCAAGAACACCAAAGCCCATTGAGTCTGCAACAAGATCCACCGCAATCTGCCTCTCCTCGCCATGCCAGACCACCATTGATGGCAACTGATACCGCTGCCCCAAATATCGAACTACCTCGGCGTAACGATTAGTGGGCCATAGTTTTGACGGCCATCCGGCCCCGACGTTTATTATGGCGAAGCGTTTTTGTTTTCCAAAACAATGTTCCGGAAAATCTAAAATCGATTGCGCCACAGAATAACGCGGCAAATCAAACACTGCATCAGCGTGTTCAATCCCAAGCGGCTTGAGAAGTTCAAGCGTACGATCTACGAGATGTTCACTCGTTGGCACAACGCGAACATTGTTGAGAATCGGAGCCAACTCACGACCCGCGGGATATCCAAATCCAATCCGCTTTGGTGCGCCGCTGAGCCAGCCCAAAAGAGAGCTTTTGATAAGCGACTGTGGATCGAGTACCATATCGAATCGGCCAGCCTTCAATTGCCGCCTCATCACCCACATGGTGCTGGGTGATTTCATCCAGTGTCGCGGCACAACCAAAACTTGATCCAGCCCGGCATGGCCCTCAATCAGGGGCGCGGCCCGTTTATCAATCGCCCAGGCAATATGAGAATCCGGATAGCGTTCGCGAATGGCCGCAATCAGCGGCGTCGTTAAGATACAATCGCCGATGGCACTCAAGCGGACAATGAGAATCCGGGGTTTCGATTCCGAACAGCGTCCAGTCGCCTGCCGACTCTCTTCGGCATCATCCAGTTGAAAAGCCACTGGGCCAACTTCCTTTCAATAAAAGCTCCCTCTATTCAAGGTGGCAATTTAGCAAGAGTCTTTGGCTGGGGTCCATGTCAGTTTATGCCAAAATACGCTGAGATAACGCAAATATGGCCCTATTTCACCGGTTGATGCCTAGAAGCGAAGCGGTTCTTCCGCCCGGCGGTTTCGGCGTCCGAAACGATCCTATTGCTAGATCCTCAGGTCACATGCCAAAAAAAAACGCCTCGAGTCGGTTGCCTCCGAAGATACGGAGGCTCTCGACTCGGGCGTTTTTACTTTTCGCGTATTTAAACTGCCGCGTTGGTCAAAGAGCAACAGGTTATCGTGTATTCGGCGGAATCATGCTTCTCAAAAACTAGACTAATTCCTTCTTCGATCCGATCAACGTTCGCAATCTTTCGGCGAGCAAGGCTGCGTCAAAAGGCTTTTTGAACGTTTCGTTGATACTCGAGCGATCGAAATTGCTCGAACTCCCATCATCCGGAAGCAACGCAATTAGGAGTGTTTCTGAAAATTCTGAGTTACGTCGGAGGTTTTGGCAAATTTGAAGTGCCTCAACCTGACCGATTGAAAAATCGACGATGATACAATCCGGATGAAAACTCTCGGATTGAATTCCCGCCTCAAAACCGCTAGCTGCAGTTGAAACTTTGAATGACCGTTCCGGTGGCAGTTCTCGCTTGAGATTCTCAATGAGTACTTGATCTTGTCCTACGATCAGCACTTTTGCCATGGCAACATCTTCAAGATCGCCAAGGGGCATACCGTGCTCTTTCAAAAACTTGATCAAATATTCTCGCGGAATCCGGCGGTCTTGCGAACCAGGGATACGATATCCCTTAAGCCGGCCCGAATCGAACCACTTACTAACTGTACGCGGGGCCACTTTACAGATCTTTGCGACCTGTCCAGTTGTGAAGACCTTCATGTCAGGCGCTCCAATACTCTCGCTGTTTTTGCTAACTCGTCTGCAGCCGGAAATTCAGTTTTCCAACTACACACCACAACGCCCCTGCCTGCGAACTAATGGCCCTTTTCTTCCGTTTCTTCCCTGAAGCTTTGGGACAAAACGGCCATTCGCAAACATCTGGGTCGGGGCCCAATATTTTTACTCGGCAGTGGTTCAGTTCCTTCTGATCCGTGCCCCGGCATTTAACTCCGAACTGGAGGGACATCGACGAAGTTCGCGAACACAAGAGTTTCTTGTATAAAGCCTTCGCGGGCGTCGTCGTGACAAGGCCTTCCAAATCGACCGTCAAGGTCACGTTTTCGGAGGGAGAGCTAGCGAGAGTGGTTCATCGACCCTCGAGTCGAAGAGCCACTCATTCAGGCAAGGCCTTTGCTGGTTTCCCCCCCTGGAAGTTTCTCTTACCGCATCAGGTCAATTCGCTTTACGCGTTTTGATTTGCGGAAAGATTCCCTTCCGAGAGTTAATTTCGTACATACCGGGGGTAAACCTTTAGCGAGATTCGCAAGTCGTGCGGACTAGTTCGGTAAAGCCGCTCATGCCAAACTCGCCGCCAGGCACGATTTTGCTGAACTTTCAGCTACAAATCGTGTAACAATCGTGTCTTATGGTAAGAATTCTACCGTTATTTTTTATTGGAGGGGTTTTGGCAGAATAGACAGTGCATATCGATTTAGACAAAACGTTCGCCTGGAAAATCTCTATGCATACAAACGATTGTTCGGACTGCAACCATTTTGCGGCCAGAAAAGAGCCTCCAAGGCCAGCATTGCTAGAAGGCGCTACGCCGCTTGCGTATCATCATCCTCAGCAGGACTGCTCCGAATCTCTCCCGTCTCGCTGACATCTTCGAAACGAACCGATACCTGCTTGGAAATGCCTGATTCCTGCATGGTAACGCCATAGAGCGTGCCTCCACAGGACATCGTTTTTTTACTGTGGGTCACGACGATGAACTGGGTCCACTGCAGAAATTCATTCAAAACACCAACAAACCGTTCGATATTCGCTTCATCCAGTGCCGCATCTACTTCATCCAAGACGCAGAACGGACTCGGGCGAGACCGGAAAATGGCAAGCAAACAAGCAACGCAAGTGAGGGTTTTTTCGCCACCGCTCAACAGAGAAATACTTCTCGGCTCCTTACCGGGTGGCCGGGCGACGATCTCCAGCCCGCTTTCGAGAATGTCGCTTTCATCTTCCATAAGAATATCCGCATGCCCGCCGCCGAAGAGTTTTCGAAACAAAATCTGAAAATGCTCACGCACGGTCTGAAGCGTTTCCGTAAAGAGCCGGCGACTATCTGTATTGATCCGCTCGATGATCTGCTCCAGTGATGCCTTTGAGTTTTTCAGATCCTCATATTGGCCTGAAAGATCCTCAAATCTGGTATCCAGGTCCTCGAGTTCGTCCAGGGCATCAAGATTGACGTTGCCAATATTACCGATCTTCCGACGAAGCTCTTTAATTTCCTCTTCAATTCTGTCCCGCTCTTCCTCCTGTTCCGCAGTAGGTTCATCCTTGATTGCGGACAAATCAATGCCGTAGTCTTCGAGCATCCTCTCAGCCAAGGAATCTCGCTGGTGACGCACTTCACCGGCAGCGAGGTCTTCCGTATGTTTTTCGGCTTCGAGTTTCCGCAAAGACGCTCGCAACTTCTGTAGATCAACCTGAATATGGCCTCGCTCCGCCCGTAGTGCTTCTCGTTTTTCTGACAGCATTCGATTGCTAGCGAACAACTCATCGTTTTTCAAATGCAGCGCCGCAACTTGACTCTCCAGAGTGAGAATTTCCGTCTCACAAGTATTGACTGCGTCCTCAGCTTCAGCCACCGACGCGCGGCTCTCGTCAATGGTTTGCTGCCTTTCATGCTGGTCATGTTCGAATTGCTGCATGCGGGCCGAAAGGTTTTTTAGCAATTGATCACAACGAGCAAGATTGACCTTCGACGCCGTCACCTCGGCCATGCATTCTTGCCGCCGCTTCTCCGCTTCGGCAAGACTGTATCCATCCGCTGAAACCAAACGTTCCAGTTCACTGAGTTGGGCGTCATTCTCGGCTCGACGATCGCGCAAGAGCGCCAAATCGCTACTGACACTATCCCGACCGGTCCGAGCGCGGCTGAGTTCCCCCGTGAGCACACCATGCTGCTCATCCATTTGCTCAGTTCGCTGCTCGGCCGCCGCTCGCTTCCGGCGGCATTCAGAAGT
>JABABY010000097.1:0-246 GCA_014237955.1 Planctomycetota bacterium | reverse complement strand
TCGCATCTGCCACTTCACTCTCCAAGTTGTCCAGGCCATCCTCCCGCTGGTCGATATCCGTGCCCAATTCCACAATCTGTTTTTTCAAATCGCGCAATTCACTGCGGCGGGAAATGAGCCCGGTACGATGATTTCTTGGCCCGACACAGATCGAGCCATCAGCACCAAGCCAAGCACCGTCCCGCGACACAAAATTCTGATCCGGCGCACTTTTTGCCAATTCCAACGCATCGGAAAGCCGCTCCA
>JABABY010000096.1 GCA_014237955.1 Planctomycetota bacterium | reverse complement strand
GTTGCGGTTGCTGGAGGTATCATCATTGCCTCCAACGAAGGGGACCACTTTGAGGAGCGAACTTTTCTTCCCACCGCAGACGATTCCAGATCGCTCACTGCAGCCGATTTTGATCTCGACGGGCATTTGGATCTTTTTGTCTGCGTATACGGCCCAAATGGCAGCATTACGAATCGTGAAGACTCGACCATACCAGGTATAAGTTATCGCGGATCGCTTTATCAGGATGCCACTTCAGGTGGCCCGAACGCGCTGTTTCGCAACCAGGGAGACTGGCAATTTCGAAACGTCACTGACGAGGTTGGCTTGGGCCGAGGCAATCATCGTCTTAGCTTAGCCGCTTCTTGGGAGGATTATGACCAAGACGGGGATATGGACCTCTACGTAGCAAACGACTACGGGCCTAATAGCCTGTATCGAAATGATTCAGCTACCTCTACAGAAACTCAAGGATCAACAGCGCATCAATTCACCGATATTGCAGAGGTTGTGGGGGCAGGGGATCATGCCAACGGGATGTCCGTCGCCTGGGGTGATCATAATCGAGATGGTTGGATGGATCTGTATGTCGGCAACATGTTTTCCTCGGCGGGCAATCGCATTACTACGCAGGCGGCATTCAAGTCCGATGCATCTGAAGAGGTTCGCACTACCCTGAAGCGATTTGCTCGTGGTAATACACTCATGAAAAATCGAGGTGATGGAACCTTTGAGGATACGAGCGAGCAGGCGGATGTTACGATGGGGAGGTGGGCCTGGAGTAGTCCATTTGTCGATATCAATAACGACGGGTGGGAGGATCTTCTCGTGACCAATGGATTTATTACAGGGGAGGATACACGGGATTTGTGAAGTTTCTATTGGCGACAGGTCGTGTCGCGTTCAAAAGTCAGCGAAGATAGGGCAGAAGATGAGGGATTTGAGCGGGCTTTGAATACCCATCGTGCAATGCTCCAACAAGGCCGGTCCTTCAGTGGGCGAGAACGAAATTGCTGTTATCTAAATCTGGGTGACCGTGCTACGGCCTTTGCCAATGTCTCTTCAGCGATGGGATTGGATTTTCCAGATGATGGCCGAGGTCTGGTCACTGTCGACTGGGATCAGGATGGAGATCTGGACGTCTGGCTTTCCAATCGAAACGCGCCGCGTCTGCGATTTTTGCGCAATGATATGCCAGCCGGATTTCATTCACTGATGGTACAGCCTGTTGGAAATGGCCGGGGCACGAATCGTGATGCGGTAGGGGCACGCGTGGAAGTGATGCCAGAGCGCGGAGCGGAATCGGAAGAGCAATTCAGACAAATCAAGACGGTGAGGGCAGGAGAGGGATTTTTGAGTCAGTCAAGTAAATGGCTTCATTTCGGACTCGGAACGAAGAAGGAACCACAAACGATCAAAATTCATTGGCCGGGTGGTGGGACAGAGACATTTTCTGATCTAGCAGTGGATGGTCGCTATGTTCTCGTGCAAGGGACCGGCAGGGCAGAGAAGATCGCGAGGCGACAGGGGGTGCTGAAGCTTAAGCCCGAGCCGCTCACGGTCCCCCCGGCATCCGCTAGCGTGAGAATCCCACTGGTATCACTCTTACCGATGCCGGCAGCCGAGTATCGGACTAACGATGGAGGCAGACAACAACTAGCGATTGGCAAGGGTCGACCGGTACTCATTAATCTTTGGGCTACTTGGTGTGCTCCTTGCCGGGAGGAACTCACCGAAATAGCCAAACGGAAAGACGAGTTTGCAGAGCACAATCTTGACGTGGTCGCACTTTGTATGGATTCACTTGGTGAGGAGAAGACCGATCCGCAGGCTGCCGAAACATTCCTTGAACAGATCAATTTTCCCTTTACACATGGGAAAGCGACTGAGGGACTCGCGAGCCTCTTTCAGGCGATACATGATCTGCTGGTGGTTAATGATACAGTGCTTCCCGCGCCTACAAGTTTCCTCATCGATGGGCAGGGCCGCCTGTCGATGATCTATAAGGGCCCCGTACCGCTCGATCAATTATTTGCCGATTGCCGGCACACCTCGCGGTCCCGAGAAGAGCGTTTTATAGAATCGGCAACGGTGTCTGGAAAGTTGTTCCAGAATGCTGCTTTGGAAGAGAGGCTCAAATCGCTCGAGTTGGCCAATCATATGAAAATTGCCGATGGCCTGAAGCAGGCTGGAGCGGTCGAAGATGCTGAGGCACAACTTCACGCTGGATTGCAAATTTCCGATCGTGCCGATTTTCGGACCAATTTGGGTTCGATTCTTCTTGATCAGGGTCGACTCAATGAGGCGGAGGTTCATCTTGCGAGGGCAATCACGATCGATCCTACTTTTGCTTCTGCCTATGGTAATCTGGCAAATCTGAGAGTCCGGCAGACTCGTCCCGATGATGCGATTGTCCTCTACGAGAAAGCCCTGGACTTGGATCCCGATTTTGCGCTGGTGCACTACAATCTGGCAACGCTCTTGACTCGACTGCGTCGTTTTGAGGAGGCGAAGGACCATTATCACCGGGCTGTTGCCGCTGACGGTAAATTTTCGGAAGCTTACCGACAGTGGGGCAACCTGCTGCAACATTTGGGGCAACCGGAAGAGGCGATCAAACGTTATGAAAGTGCCCTAGTGGCTGATCCAGCCAATGCCCAACTTCACAACGACTGGGGCAAACTCTTGGTGGCAGAGGGTCAGATGGAAGCGGCCGTCGCGCAATTTCGCCGGGCGCTCGAACTCGCACCTGATTATCGAGAGGCGCGTGACAATGTACGGCGGGCAGAGATCGCCATTGGGAAAAAATCGCAACCCTAGGTGTATTAGACCGGCGTTTGTTTTGCACCGATATCGGCTTGGGGCCCGTTGCTCATTGAAGGAGCCTTTCTAGTCGGTATTCTGCGTGGGCCTCACGTTTGATTTTTGACAATATCTTCCTTACAGGATATCTTGAGTTTGACGTTTTCCGTTTAAACGAGACTGAGAATCCGGGGCCTCTAATAATGTCCGATGTCTATTTGTGCCGGGTTTCACGGAGTGCCGATGTGCATAGGTCTCCGAAGACTCTCTATCGGCCGACTGGGCAGTTGCGCTGGATTGTATTGGCACTCTTATTCATACCCAGTGGGTGTCATCGAGAGCAGGCCGTAGAGATTGCCCCACCCGAGGATGAAACTTATCTGGCTGGTTTTGGCTCCGAGGGAATTCCGCTTGATTACAAGGCGTCGGTGGTCGGTTCGGATAAATGCAAGGACTGCCATCCTGAACAATATGATCAACAAGCGACCCATCACATGGCCCATACGGGGGCAATGATTGGCCCCGCGAATCGAGATAAAATATTTTCTGATGAAAAGCTGGCGTTGCCATTTAAGCAGTTGCCAGGAGATCCTCCATTTTCCGGCCGTTACCAAAAAACCGACGAAGGGGTTTTTCTCACGGTCGATCAAGACAATGCGGCACCACTGCAATCCCGTGCCGATATCGTCTTTGGTGCACGTAACCTTACGATGCTCACAGCAGAAGAAGGACGCCGATTACGTGAACTGTGCCTTACCTATTCTAGGTTGAAAAATTGCTGGTTTGTCACACCAGGCCATACAATACATGAGGGGGAATTGGGAGAATTGGGATCGGTGGCGCACAGTGCATATTGTCTTAGTTGCCATGCTTCGGTTGTTGCTTGGCGGGACGACCGGCTTGACCCACAGGCCTCGACCTTTGGTGTCAGTTGCGAACGGTGCCATGGTCCGGGCAGTGCCCATATCGCTGCAGTCGAAAAAAATGAAAGCGATCTAAAAATTTACAATTCTGGCCGTTTGTCGGCATACGAGCAGGTCCTTTTCTGTACTCAGTGTCACCGGAAGCCAGCTGATCTGAGCCCGCGGGATGTCCTCAATATCGATTCTGAGGTCGCGCGCCATGCAGGTGCAGGTTTAATGCTGAGTGACTGTTTTCGACAATCTCCCGCAGAAACCACCATTTCCTGCCAGGATTGTCATGACCCTCATACCAATGCGGAGGATTCGGTCCATCGTTCCAATCAGTCCTGTCTACGGTGTCATGAGGGTATCGGAAAAATCCACACTACTGCGGTCGTGACAGCCGATTCTGATTGTGTTGGGTGTCATATGCAAAAAGTGAAGAGTCCAATGGGATGGATGGAATTTACCAACCATTGGATCCGCAATCCGGACCAACCTGTTCCTCGCGGCACCTCTGAGGAACCGGCCATGTACGCGTTGCTTGAAAAGGCCTACCGTGCGAATTTGTTGGACCCCAATGTGGATACAGATCGCAAGTCGATGACCGCGACGAGTTTGGCGGAAATACTTTTTATAACCGACAGGATGAGCGATGGTATGCGGCAGATTGAGGATGCGATTGAGTTTAACCCGGACAATCCGCTCCCCTACGAACGACTCGCTGGGATCTATCAGATGCTGGGCCGCAAAAAAGATGCGATAGCGGCTTACGGTCAGGCGATACGCATTAAGCCTGCCAATCCAACGTTGCGGTTTTCACGCGGACGATTGTTAGCCGATGAGGGAAACAGTAATGAGGCCTTGGCCGATCTAGAAATTGCGTTACCGTTATCGCATGAGGGAACTGCTTTGCATAATGCCATTGTTGAATTGATCGACACTCTTTCTCGCCGAAAAAAAACGACTCTCTAAGCCGAGTACCCGAGGTGTTGTCGTATCGGGGAGAAGTCGTCCTCCGTCTATGGATTGTGCGACTGTATAGGAGGTCGGCGCGATCGAAAGAAGCGGACCATTTCCAGTTGCTCATCTGGCGAAATGTCTGTCCCGTTTAGATTCGCCGATTGTAGGCGGGGCAGTTTCTGCAACGTTTCCAGACATTCAGATGTAACGAATGTCCGTGAAAGATCGATGTTCTCCAGATTTTTCGCCTCGAGTAGGTGAACGACTCCCGCATCGGTGATTGCCGTCGCAGTCAGGTCAAGCTCGGTGAGGTACTCGGGTAATTCCACCTTCGAAAGGTCATCGTCGGAAAGTTGTGTATAGGAAAAATCCAGCGTAATCCGAATCCTCCCACCCACCTTTTCGATCTGTTCGCTGAAATTCTCGCTGGCCACATAGCGCTCTTGAAGGATTCGGTTCACATGCTCGGGAGAAGGACGCCCAGCACGGGCATTAAGCAATTCGGTATCATCCCCACAACCGACAACGGCAGCTAGTAACAAGATGCTCGAATATTGGTGCAAACGGGTGTTACCTGGTGCGAACATTTGCTGCCGTGTTTTTAAGAGTTCAAGGCCAAGAACCGGCAACCGATTCTAACCCCACGTTTTGATCGCCACAAGCGAACCAACCGTGGGATTCAGTCAAGGAGTTTTAAGCCGGCGTAGCCTGGTTCCAAGCAGAGAACAGCAATTGCCGTACAGTAGATCTTCCCACCATCCGCATTGGAATTTGGTGAGTCGTCATTTGCAAAAAACCAACTACCATCTGCATTTTGGGTTGCATGAAGGTGCGGCTTGAGGATCCCTATCCAGTTGTTCCAAACATCTCCCCCAATCTGATAGGCGAGCAGTGTGGCCGGTTTGTTGTAATAGAGGTCGCCCTGAAGGTTAGGCGCGTTGTTGTCAAAGAAGCTTTGGATTGCCGTGTGCGAGGCAGGGACGCCGGCGTGTGCAGGATCGCGAGAGATTAAGTAAACATAGGTGCAAGAGAGCATCCCACATGCGGTCAACCTGGGTGTTGGCTGCTCATGGGAATTTCGATATCCGTAACCGGTTGGGCTGGAATATCCGATTGTTGGATCGATGATCGCATTGACGCCCACACGAACGAGATGATCCTGGTTTTCCCCAAGCATGGCATTAAGTGAATTATTTGTGATTCCCGCTTTCTCGGATGCCACGACCGCCGCCATTGCAAAGTGATGATGTGAGGTATCGCCATAATGGCTCTGCATCCCATTGGTGTGCCCCCAATACGGTTGATATGCCCAGCCCCCGTCGCAAGCGATTGCCAGTGTTGTATAGGTGTTGGCACTGGTGGCAGCGGTACGCATCTGTTCCATCGTCAGGTCACACATCTCGGCACAATCGCCATCGATCGCCTCCTGACTCAAGAGGACCGCTTCGGCTAGCGACCAATGGGCAATCAGATGGCTGTACAATTCACCGCCACCTGCTGAGAGTCTGCCTGGAGGAATTTCCCAGGGAAGACACGATCCACTTCCGCCCGGCGTTCCTTCACTGACAAGAATCTGGTTGCTAATCAGGAATTTGACAGCATCACAGACGTTCTGCTTGTAGGTGCCACTGTAGGGCGTGTTGCCGTTACCCAAAAATGCCAGAAGAGCCAACCCGGTCGCGGCACCTGGGGCATCTGCACCTCCACCGGCATCACTGAAGTGGAAACTGCCATCATCCCGCTGTTGGCTGGCCAGCCAGTCCAGGGCCAAATCGACCCGACCGTCCGGATCGGTAGGAGGATCACACGGATCGGGGCCACTGTCACCGCCCTCTTCAGCACACTCGAATTTTATGGCGTCGGCAACAACATAATTGGTCCAGAATTGTCCCGATCCGGTATCGGTATTTGTGAGTACCACACTGCTGTTCTCATCGAGTTCAAACGTGCCGAGGCTGTGTTGCCAGTTGCGGCCATCCACGGTTCTCTGATCGAGCATGATGTTGTCCGAACCATTTTTATGGTGGATGGTGACCGGGACATTGGTAGATCGTGTGGAATGTTTTTCCCACCAGAGATAAATCGTATAACTGCCCGGTTCGGTAATTTGTGGCGTGAAGGTGGCCGTCGCACTGCCATCGCCGTCGTTGTTCCAGTACATGTCGCCCTGGTAGGCATTGTATTCCTGAGAGATGTTACTTTCTTCTGCGGTCCTCCAGTCGCCGCTGAGGGCGGGAGCATTGACAATCACTTCCACACCGGGTGAACAACTCTCCGGGCCGGAGTCGCCACCGGAATCTCCACCGCCGCCACTGTCGTCCCCGCCGGTATCGTCCCCGCCCGATGAATCGCACGCGCTGAGGCTCTGGTCGGGATTGGGATCGTCGGGGCAGTTGTCCGCACAAGGGTTCTCCGTTGTGGGAATTTGACCATCGTCACAGTAGTCGTTCGCGCTGTGTGTCGGATCATCCCCCGGGTTTTCCGGATGGGTATCGTGATACGGGTAATCGTCCTCGGCATTCGGAATCCCATCATCGTCAAAATCGTCCGGGTCACTGCCGACACTCACATCGGGAATGCCGTCATAATCAGTGTCTGGAATCTGGTAGGAGCCACTGCCAAAGGAATCGGCACAATCGGCGGGAAGCACGAC
>JABABY010000095.1 GCA_014237955.1 Planctomycetota bacterium | reverse complement strand
GCAGCATTCGTGTGCTTCGATTTGTTCGATGGAGCGATGCATCTCTTGTAGGCCATCGTCGTTCCCAACGTCGCTATAGTAATGTGGCAGGGCAATCCTTTGGAGCGTATCGGCACCGACGGCGAACATGGTTCCGGGAAAAATCATGGCCTTTTCTGCAAATGTGGCTGCGCGGGTGAGCCATACCGTTTCGGTATCCGAGAACTGATTGAGTCGTGCGCAGATTTCAGATTCTGTAACCGCTGGCTTATCGATGTTATCGATCGAAATCTCAAAGCTGACCGATTTTCCGGTGACTTTACTGGCACAATGCGCCATTTTACGATGTCCGCGATGGAGGGGGTTGAATGCACCCGGCAAAAGAATCTGGGGTTGCTTCTCGAAGATGCCCCGAACCACACATCCCTGAGCGTCCCCCGCAAAGACGCGACGGATTGGATCTGGAATGGACATTTGGGTCTAATGAGAAAATGGATTATAGGTCAATATAAAGGAGTATACCTGTTTTTGCATGTGCGAACAGCTTTGTCTTGTTCTCGCTATTGCCGCTAGCGTCGCATCATTGACGATTGGTAGAGAAAGCGATTAGACTCGGCGAATTCGTCGGCAGAACTTTTGCTCTTTAGGAATGCGAAGCTTTGTATGAAGGGTGAGGCGTGGAAGCCAAAACCACCTTTATTGGACTCGTTGGCCAGGATTTGTTTTGATGAACAAGGCATCTTCAACATGTTGTGCGGTCTGTCTTGTCACAGATCGCCTCTCGATGGGAATGCTCGGTGCCTATGGAAATACCTGGGTTGATACCCCTTGCTTTGATACTCTGGCATTTCAATCCTGCCTCTTTGATCAAGCGATTCTTGCCTCTCCTACAGTTCATGGATTTTATGACTCGGTATGGTTGGGTCGACAAGTTGGAAACTTAGATTTGCACAATCAGCCCCTCCCGGAATTGTTAGCAAAGGCTGGTTTGGAAACTCTCCTGGTTACCGACGAGGCGAATGTTGTTGCACATCCTGTGGCCGAGACATTTGGTCAAATCGTTGTAGTGGATTCGGCACAGGAGTCACCCCACAATTCACCCCATAATGGGGCCATTGAAAATACATGCCTTGGCAGGTTCTTTGCTACCGCTTCTGCGCAAATTTCAGATATTGAGGTGCCTACTGTCATCTGGTTACACACGCGTGGTATGGCAGCGCCTTGGGATGCGCCACTTGAGATGCGTGGGAGGTATGCCGCAGAGGAAGATCCGGAGCCACCCACGTGGCGGGAAGTGCCGCACGGACAAATCAACAGTCAATCGGATCCCGATGAATTACTGGGTGTGATGCAAGCGTATGCAGGACAGGTTGCCTTGTGGGATACCTGTTTGGGTGTGTTGTCCGATGCGATTTCGGACAACCCAATCCTTCAGAATGCATTGTTTTCGGTCATGTCCTCTCGAGGTTTTCCGCTTGGTGAGCATGGACGGATTGGTAGCGGGTTGCAAGGAGATGAGGAAGATGAACTTTATAGCGAATTATTGAATGTTCCCTGGTTGTGCCGGATACCTGGGCAAGCAACCGCAGTCCGCTGCCGCAGTCTCTTGCAGCCAGTTGATTTGTATGCATTACTGAAGCAATGGTCAAACGAAACATCCGTAGTCGCACTGGGTCCGGAATTTGATTTGACGAGTGAGGGACATGCGCGAGAATTTACCCTGACTCAAGCAAAGAGCGGGGAATGGGCGTTGCGAACGCCTGCTTGGTTACTCCGCAGTGACGCGACTGGGGAAGCACATAAGGAATTGTATTTGAAGCCGGATGATCGATGGGAAGTGAATAACGTCGCAGATTGTTGTCACGAGGTTGTCGAGCAGCTTGTGCACATTTACGATGAGGCAATACATGGAAAGCAAGTCAGCCCCCTCAACGAGGTTCTTTTATATGGAGTCACTTAAAATATTCTGCCAAAGTTTGTTCCAGAGGGAAATTGTCGCCAACCGATTCCTGTGGGTCGTTGCGGATAAGCAATCTGGAAGGCGAGTGGATGATCAAAATTGTCATTTGAATTTGAAGCGAGTTAGTGCCTGTAGCACATGGTTAATAATAGTTGTGTTGCTGGCTGGCTGTACAGCGGATGATAACCAAAAGGATCTTTCAGGAGACGCGGCGATTTCTAATCAGACTGCCCCAGACAAAGGAAAATACATGGGTGAAAAGATCGTAAAGACAGATGCAGAATGGGAGAAAGTGCTAACTCCCCAGCAATTTTATGTAACAAGAAAAAAGGGGACGGAGCCCGCTGGCAGCGGAGAATACGCATATTCTGAAGGAAAGGGTATCTACCAGTGTGTTTGCTGTGAACTGCCCCTTTTTGCTTCTGAGAATAAGTTTGATTCAGGGACCGGATGGCCCAGCTTTGACACACCGTTTGTTGGTAATAATGTGGCCGAAGAGGAAGACCGAGGCTTCTTTACGGTCCGCACCGAGGTCCTTTGCGGTCGCTGCAATGCTCATCTTGGACATGTTTTTCCGGATGGGCCTCCAGAGACGACGGGTCTTCGATACTGTATTAACTCCGCAGCATTGAAATTGGAGCCAAAAGAGCAGGACGGGAATACACAAAAGCAGTAGTTGGTATCAAGGTACTGTCTTCTAGCTGTAAAAAGTCCAGATCGAACAAAAGCGCCCGATGCCACAAAAATCCTGATATGCCCTGGTCATGGAAGGATGATTTGATCATGATGATCCCGATCAATTCGCGCCAACGTAGCGTGAAGGACGACAGGCCCAGATTGGTTGTTGGATGCTGGTACTTTCGACAGCCCTGGGAGAATCCAGTAGGAAAGGAGGTGGTCTTTTGATAGAGAACATTCAATACCAGCGGGGTGGCTGTGGCTGATGGCAGCCGGCGGGCTGCCGCTTTGTGCAGCCACCATCTCGCGGGATCACCATCTTTGATCCTGGCGACAATATGGGGTCCGGAATCTCCAGTAGGGGACCGGGCCCCTACTTTTTTGCACTAGGTGCTTATTGTACTCGGCAGAACTAGCTGAAGGCTTTGAGGATGTCGTCCGGCGCCGGGCCATACGCTGCGGGTTCCATCGAACAGCTAGCCCGACCTTGGCTCAGACTGCGAAGCTCACCGGCAAAACCAAAAAGAGTGGCCAAAGGTGCTTCAGCATCGATCATGGTATCTTGCCCTCGAGGATTGGTTGCATGGATCACCGCTCGCTTTTGTTGCAGGCTGCTGATAATATCCCCCAAGTGATCCTCCGGTGTATTAATCTGTAATTTCATGATCGGCTCGAGTAACGCGATACCGGCCTCCCGAAGCCCTCGGTCGAAGGCATCATTGGCAGCAATTCGGAAGGCAACTTCTCCCGAATCGGTTTCGTGAAATTTCCCACCAGTAATCGTTGCCTGAATCCGGGTGAGTGGATAACCATACATACCACCACCTTCAATACGAGCCGATAGTTCTTCCATCGCAGGCTGTAGATATTCCGGTGGCAGGCTATCGCCACAGCGACTGCTCACTCGACTCTCGCCGGTAGTCAATGGATCGATGCGAAGGTCTATCTCTGCAAAAGTTGTCGTTCCGCCCATTTGTCGATGACAGGTTCCAGTGACATCACAGCCCTGTCGTATTGTTTCGCGATAGCTGACCCTTGGATTATGAACTTTAACATCAAGCTTAAAGTCCCGAAGCAAGCGGTGCTTGATGACTTCAAGGTGCAACTCTCCCATTCCGCTAATGAGTGTTTGTCCCGTTTCTTCATTTTCCTGTGCGAGGAACGTGGGATCTTGGCGTTTCATTAATTCCAGAGCATCGGACAATTTTTTACGCTCTGTCGAACTTTCCGGTTCGATCGCCATCGAGATTACAGTGTCGGGAAAACCAATAGTTTCCAGAAGAATAGGGTGTTGGGTATGGCAGATGGTGTCTCCGGTAACAGAATGACGCAACCCGATGACGCCAACAATATCTCCAGCTTCAACGCGGTCTACTTGCTGGCCTTTGCCACCCGGCTTAACCTGCCAGAGTTGCGCGACATTTTCTTTTTTGTCCTTGCCAGGATTGTAGGCTCGGGTGTTGGCTTTAAGATCGCCGGAATAAACGCGTACATACGCAAGATCACCTGTTTTTTCCGCCTCAATTTTAAAGACCAGACCACAAAACGGATCGCTCAGATCGGCTTTGCGTTTCTCCTCGTGGTTAGGATTTTTGAGATTAATGCCAGTAACGGGTGGCAGTTCCTTTGGGCTCGGTAAAAAATTGGCGACCGCATCCAGCACGGGCTGGACCCCAATATGATCGAGTGCCGATCCACACAAAACGGGTGTAATCAGCTGGTGTAAGGTTGCCTGTCGAATCACATCCAAGAGTAATTGTTCAGGAACAGGCGCCTCTTCCAGTGCTAATTCCATTAATTCATTGCTGTAGTCATACAACTTCTCTAGCATTGCGTTGCGGGCTTGAGTGGCAACGTCTAAAAACTCATCCGGGATGTTTTCGATTGCGATTTCGGTTCCTTCGCTTTCCGCAGCAAAAAGGAGCAACTTCATTTGGATTAAATCAATGACGCCCCTGAATGCATCCGATTGATGAGGTGGGCCAGCACCAACGGGTATCTGTATGGGCACAGGATTGGCGTGTAGTCGTTGCCGTATGTCTTTAACAACATTTTCGAAATGTGCCCCTTCGCGGTCCATCTTGTTGATGAATGCAATACGGGGCACCGCATATTTATCCGCTTGTCGCCAGACGGTTTCGCTTTGAGCCTCGACTCCCTCACGAGCACTAAAGACAATGACTCCACCGTCGAGCACGCGAAGACTCCGTTCCACTTCAGCAGTGAAGTCAACATGCCCCGGTGTATCGATTAGGTTAATGGTGACGTCCTGCCAGTCGAATGTGATGCAGGCGGCATAGATTGTGATGCCCCTTTGCTGTTCCTCCTCATCGAAGTCTGTTTTTGTGGTCCCCTTATCGACTTCACCCATGCGGTGGGTAGCTCCAGCGTAATAGAGCATTCGTTCTGTCAGGGTAGTTTTCCCAGCATCAATGTGGGCGATAATGCCAATGTTGCGCAAGTTTTCAAGTTTTCGAGCCATATTTTCTTCGTCAGTTTGGTCATAATCAAACAGCGCATAAAAACGCCGCGTTGAATATTTACAACGCGGCATCTTTGCTGTTTATGCTTACCAGGCGAAATGCGCAAAAGCTTTGTTTGCTTCCGCCATACGGTGTACATTTTCGCGTCGTGTCATTGCAACACCTTCGCGGTTGTACGCATTGACAATTTCGTCAGCCAGTTTCTGGTGGGTAGGACGCCCCTTTTTTTCACGAACAGCCAGCAACAGCCAGCGAATGGCTAGTGACTGCTGTCGATTACGGCTGACTTGCATTGGCACTTGATACGATGCCCCACCAACCCGCTTGCTGCGAACCTCAATATCGGGCTTTATGTTGTTGATTGCCGTATCAAAAATTTCAATGGGTTCACCTTCCTTGACTCGTTCGCCAACCAGTTCAAGAGCGTCATAAAAAACATTTTGTGCAACACTTTTTTTCCCATCCCACATCAGCACGTTAATGAATTTGCTGGCCAGGAGAGAGCCAAACCTGGGATCTCCTACCAACTGCTTCCGACTGGCCGTGATGCGTCCCATATTTCTTCTTATATTTTTTGAGGTAGATTAAGTGTGCCACATTTGAAGTGACATAAAAAAATAATCGCAGTTCTGTGCGTCTCTTCGCTGCCGTATTACTTGTTGCAGCACGTGCAAGTTTCGCAGCAGGGATTCTCTTGGTTGCTGCCACAACAACCATCACGACAATGCTGGCAACTACATTTACAACTCATAGTTAACCTCCATTCGAACGTTAGCTAGTGAACAATGTAATAACGTAACCAATCCGCAACACAACCAGGGAAACAGTGCGGACCATCTGTTTTTAGTGGTTCGGCAAATGCCGGACAATTTCCTTATTACGATGTTCTTGTTATTTCTTTGCGCCGTAGCGACTACGGGCTTGACGCCGTCCGTCGACTCCCAGCGTATCAAGTGCCCCACGAACGACTTGGTATCGTACGCCGGGAAGATCGCGAACTCGCCCGCCTCGAACTAAGACGATGGAGTGTTCCTGGAGATTGTGTCCCTCTCCGGGAACATAAACCGTAACTTCTTTATTATTGGAAAGCCGCACACGGGCGATTTTTCGTAGTGCCGAATTTGGCTTCTTAGGCGTCATCGTTTTTACTTGAAGACAAACCCCTCGCCTTTGAGGACAGCGGTCGAGTACAGGCGCCTTACTCTTCTTCTTCGCGTCTTTGCGCTTGCGTCGAACCAGCTGATTAATCGTGGGCATCGTGAACCTTTTCCTGAATGCACCCGAGGCTTAAAAACAAGTAAATTGGAACAAAAAGGGTAATCGATAGGCTGCGTTTGTCAAGGTCCCCGACGATGTCCTAGAGCATACCAGGGTTTCTGTAACATTCGGGTCCCAAACGGTAAGAATGACTACTCGCCCTCAGATTGTGGGCCGTCTCCGAATAAGGCGGACAAACCACCCTCAGAACTCGGTATTTCTGGCTTTTCCATACTAGTAATCGATTCCTCAATGTTTGGATTGTCAGGTGTTGTTTCCTCCGTGGGTGCGGTCTCCACTTCCGGGGTCGTGGATTCCAGACCCGTTGACTGCAAATCGGTCGTTGTCTCGGCGGTATCCATCGTTGTCTCGGCGGTATCCATCGTTGTCTCGGCGGTATCCATCGTCGTCTCGGCGGTATCCATCGTCGTCTCGGCGGTATCCATCGTCGTCTCGGCGGTAATGGGAGCCTCGACCGGAGCCTGTTGTTCCTGGTCTGGTTCTGCAGTAGCAGCGTCAAGCAGCGGAAATGATCTTGAGAGTACGAGATCCTTCTCGGCTGTAAGGGCCTCGAGCGCCTCGGGCCGGATTCGGACTTCGGATTCTTGGAAAGTGTGAAATCCAGTTCCTGCCGGCACCAGATGGCCAAGGATAACATTTTCCTTGAGGCCAACGAGACGATCGACTTTTGCTGCCAAGGCCGCTTCGGTAAGAACTTTGGTTGTTTCTTGGAAGCTGGCTGCCGAAATGAAACTGGTACTCTGCACAGAGGCTTTTGTGATGCCCAGCAGTTGTGTGCTTGCGGTTGCCGGTTGCGGTCTCTTGCCTTTTGCAATGCTGCCACCCAGCGCCTCAATTTGGGCATTTGCTTTTGCTAAAACGTCCTTTGGAATAATACTTCCAAGGGCGTATTCACTATCGCCTTGTTCACTAATCTTGACACATTTCACCAGATTCTCGTTTTGAGCTCGGAATTCAAATTTGTCCATAACGTTGCCAGGCAACAGCGATGTATCTCCCGGATCTGCAATTTGAACTTTTCTCAGCATTTGCGAAACAATGATCTCAACGTGTTTGTCGTT
>JABABY010000094.1 GCA_014237955.1 Planctomycetota bacterium | reverse complement strand
TCGAAGTGTTGCAATCCCACTCTGACCGCCTCCCCTGCCGTAGGACCAGACAAAGATTGCCGCCGCCACAATAACAACGATAAGAAGTAGTCCAACAGCATCCGGTTTGCGTTCCATAATGACCTCGTACTTAAGGGAAAACTAGCACAGGAGCGTCCATTCTACTCACCCGGACCGCCTATCGCCAGATTGCTATTCTCCGATTCGGATTCCTCCAGCAGGACCCTGACACGGACAAAAGAGAGTACAGGTGGAGGCGACTCCCAAAAAAACGATTCCAAGGTCACAATCAGGAAGAGGGCTTGCTGGTCTGGTCCTCTTTGAGTAACTGTTGCAGATTGGCATACGCTTCGGCGACTTCCTGTTTTTTAGTCCCATCAAAGAAGCCGCGGACACGTCCTTGGCTATCGATGAGAACGAACATGGGACTGTGCATGATCAGGCTTGGTGCCTCCGGTGGTGCATCATCGATAGCGAGCTTGAAGCCCTTTCTACAAAGTGACCAGATATCCTCGCGCGAACCTGTCAGAAAATGCCAGTGTTTTGGGTCTGCGTTTGCTCGCCGGGCGTATTCTGCCAGTACCGCCGGCGTGTCGAAAGTAGGATCTACCGTAAAACTCACTAATTGAACGTTGTCCCATCCGTCAAGTTTCTTGAGTCGCCTCTGGAGTCTTTCTAAATTGGCCGTTTGAATCGGGCAAGTTGACGGACATCGCGTAAAGATAAAATTTGCAATCCAGGGCTTTCCGATGAGTTGTTCACTACTAAATTTCTGGCCCGTCTGATCCGTAAGGGTAAACGGAGGAAGCGTGTAAAGGATGGGCAGTTTGGCAGGCTCTTTGCTAGATACTTGCGGCTCAGATTTTGGTGTGTCGCTTGCTTGATTACAAGCAGGGATCGACAACACAATGACCACGAGTAAAGCCAATCGGTTAATGGAGCAGAGCGTACACATGATTTTTTGAGAGGCTTAATTCTTTGTTGCTTGATTCTTTGTGAAAACCGATGTCCGGAACCGTTGTGTTGGTTATCAGCGCGACTATGGATTGTTATCAAATGTCCATAAGGGCTTGCTGATTGTCTCGCCGTACGATGAGAACATGATGTTAAAGGCGATACTTACTCGCTCAATATTGCCCTGATTCGGTGGTACAAGGTGCGGTAGCCACGAAGGGAAAAGCACGACCATGCCAGATCGTACGGGTACCATAATGGTCCGCGAATTTTCTTGATCCTCTCGGGTGAGCGGTGGTGCAATAATATTTGTTTCCATCTTGGGGTCGCGGAAAACGATGCAATCGCCACCTTCGGGAGTATTAACGTAATAACAGCCACTGAGATAGTTGTTTGGATGTGTGTGTGCTGGATGATCGTGGGCAGGCGGACGAATATTGATCCAGCAACCGGTGATCAGAAAGGCGTCCGTTTCGATGCCTTGCTGCTTCAAAACGTCACTAGCCGTACTTTTGATGATATTGTTCAGTTCCTCAAACTCCGGAAACGTATGCAAATCATTTGGGGATTGCCACTGCTGTCTGGGCTGTCCTTCTTTCTCCGATGGACGCATCTTTTCAATCGTGGCCATCGTGTTCCGATTAACTATTTCCACACTGTCCGAATTAATGTCAAAGAGCCATACCGGACAAGGAAAAAGTTTTATTGTTTGCTGGTCGTGAAACACCGATTAGACTCCTTCGAATAATCTGAAACCCACCCGGTCGCAAAACAAAAGAGGTGTTCATTCTATGAATGAATATATGTGGTGTCTAGCATGGAGATCAATGTCTGCGTTTTAATCTGTCCGGGTGTATTAAGAACGAGTCCTTTTCCCATGACAAATGCAAGACGATTTGGCGCGCATCCGATCTCCTCACAATAGAGGCAGTCTTAATTCTAAAATGACAATTAGACCATCGGAGGATTGTCCGGCGATTCGATTGCTTTTTTATAAGGATCTAGGTGGGCCGCATAGTTTTTCCAACGTCCGCTGGAAGTCTTGTAAATAGGTTGTCGCACTTGGATACGGCTCGACGTTTTTACGGCACCACGATTTTTATAAAATTCCAGACACTGATCACTCCACGGCAAACCGCAGAAATGAATGAGTTCCCGGCTCGTTCTTTCTGGATCGGCAATCAGTGTTTCATAGTGGAGGGTATAGATTTGCGATGGCAGAACCTCGTTCCAATGTTCCATCAGCCTATTGTACTCTCGATAGTACGCCCCAATACTCTCCAGGCTCCAACTCCAATTGACTGAGGCAAATCTACGGAAGTAGCACGATAGTCCAATATCCATGGGGTCACGCCGACAATGGATGATGCGTGCTTTGGGGAATAATGCAAATAGAAATCCAAGATAGAAAAAATTGCTTAACGCCTTATCGGCAATACGGGTTGAGTCTTTTCCGTATTTGGAAAGGTTGCTGAGATAGTGGCTTGCGAGATCATGAATCGTCTGTGCATCGACGTTGCTCAAGCACTGAGGAAATGCATCATCATCACAGTGGTTGCCCGAAAGCCTCTGCACAAGTCGCCCTATTTCCGGTAATTCACCTGCCGTTGTGGCTTTCGGATGACTGGCGATGATTTGTTCTGCCAAAGTGCTGCCGCAGCGAGGCATTCCAATGATGAAGACGGGCAATTCTGAATTAAGTCCGCCCAGTGGGGTGTTTTCAAAATAGCTTGCGTCAAAAAAAGTTATACATTCATCAGTCTTGCGTCGGTGTAATTCCAAATCAAAGAGGGTGCCAAATTCCTCGCCAAGCTTCTTTTGGATTTGGTTGCCTGCATGGAAGGCACAAAAGGCCTTGTCATATTGTCCCTGTTTGTCCAGGTTGTTCCCGATCGCGAAATGCATGATTGAGGCGGCCTCAGCCGGAATCTGGCCACTGCTTAAAAGGTTTTCAATCTTCGCGAGCATTTGCATCGAAAAACAATATTTTCCCTGGATTACAAGATCACTCAGGTTGAAGTAAGCTTCTGCAAATTCCGGGTGGAGTCGCACGGCTTCTTCTAAATGTGTTATCGCCGCGTCAAAATCTCCTAGATCGGTTAACGCCGACCCCAATTTGTTGTGGGCAAGAGCATTGCCGGGCTGCAAAGTCACGGCTCGGCCAAAGTGCGTTGCTGCTTGCTGTACATCGTTCTGCGCCAAATAGACATCGCCCATGTCCAGGTGCGCGTCGACAGAATTGGGCATCGATTGCAGGATGTCTCTGTAGTGGACAATCGCTTCCTCGTCCGTTCTGAATGCCTTTTGCGCTTCTGCCAGATTGTGAGCGTAAAGGGGATGATCAGGCTCAAGAACAAGCGCTTCCTTGAAACGTGCGATTGCTTGCTTGAGTTTGCCATCAAGCTGCAATAGGACCCCCAATCCATTTTTGAACACGGCACTATTTGGAGCGATTTGTACCGCTTGTTCGTAGAGTTTGGTGGCTTCGTCCACCTTGCCCTGCAATCGGAGTATTTCTGCAAGATTCTGATAAAGAGTAGGAATGTCAGGCCGCAAACGCAAGGCTTCACGAAGATGCTCGGTGGCTAGGTTGAGTTGGCCGTTCTGTTTCAGGGAGACTCCCAAACTGTTGTGCGCATCGACGTCTTCTGGATTGAGAGTCAAGACGTGCTGGTAGCATTCGATAGCACTTTCGAGATCAACATTTGCCACATGAACATAACCTAGGTTGCGGTGCAACTCGGGGTCATCGGGCTGAATTGTGATTGCTTCGCTGATCGCGTCAATCGCCCCCGAGAGATTTCCTTGCTGGCACTGGATCCAGCCCAGCAGGTTCCAGGCTTCGCTATGCTGCGGAACAGATCGTACAAGATGCCGACATCTATCTTCTGCTACATCGAGGCGGCCTGCGTCGATATCGCGCCGAACTTCCAGTAGGGCTTCATTTGGCAACGTCATCTCGCCAACCTTACTACCGGCTTTCGTTGTGCTGGCATTGTCGAAACATAGTTTTAATGCTCGGGCTCGCTTTACTTAATGTTGGTACGAGAAAAATAGTCCCCAACTTCGTACCCTGGCAGGTCTCTATAAAGCAATATTTTCTCTGGCTTTGGCAGTTGTGGATAAGGTGGCGTCTTCTCCAGCATCATGTAGAGTTCGACCGTCTGGATTGCCCTCTCTTCGCCAGGACGTTCCAGCCAGTCACGCTTTAAATAATCGACAAAGAAAGGCCGAAATCTGGTGGCTGTTGGTTCTGGCGATTTCAAAAAGAACAGATAGGCTCCCCAGTGGCCATTTCGGGAAGCCCTCGCTGAGAGCATCTCCGGCTTTTCCCAATGGACCGGTGCGCCATTCTCCATCAAGTCGACCTTGCTTCCGTCGTCAAGGGTTGCAACTGCAACGAACCAGCCGTCAACTGGTGTTACCTTTGGTGCAAAAAGATCAAAATGCTGCTCTAGCCAGAGCGCATCGCCGACCGTCTTCCAGCATGTATTGAAAAGTTTAAATTGCGCCGGATACGAGGCTTCGAGGCGTTGGTAGTGCGCCGGGAAAATGGTTTTGTAGGTCACTTGAAAATTGCCAATAAGAACCCACGCGAACAACACACTCACCACAATATTAACGAGCAGAGAAGATCGGGCTATCGCAGGTGCCATCTCTGACCTATCGGGGGATTGCGGTTTTGGGGAAAGGTTTTTCAACGCCCGATAGCGTTTATTGCACCAATCCCAGACGGCACCGGGCAAAAATGGCATCCAGCCGACAATACAGGTCCAGGGGAAGAGGCCAATCTGAAAACAGAGATCCATGCCAACATGAAGCCCGACAAATAAGAAGATGATGACTGTTCTGATGCGGGCTGTGTAGACGGGCACAAACAGCAGTATGGGTCCCCACCATTCCAGGTAGAGAGAAGAGACAGTAAGCCATCGCGTCAATTCAGGAAAACCGGCCAGCCACTTTGCAAAACCAGTCGTGATGTGGTCGAGATTTAACGCAAAATACAGTGCCCAGCGATTGTTCACCCAATGCTCGTCGGTTTTGGTAACTACGGCCACATAGTACATGACGAGTAATTGCAGCAGGATCGCCACGCTGGCAGCGGAAAAAACCATTTTGGGGGCGATTTTAGATGTCGCAGTGTCACGCGAAAGATACCGGTCCAGCGAGAATCGCAAACCGGTTGGCAGAAACATGCTCCAGAAAAGCAGCATCCGTAAAAGATTGTCGCCACCGTTGAGAATAAGTGGATGGCGTGTGTGCAATGATGTAAGTAGCACCCAACTGATGATCGTGGCCCATCGTGTTTTGTAGCCGGCAAGCATGGCGATGGCGGCCACACCAGCCACCACGAATAAAAAACCTTGCCACCATCCGTTGCCGCTGATCAGATGCAATGACCAATGCATGGGGCCGTACGAGAGAACGTGTCGTGCCGCCCAGGTCGGTAACACACCAAAGTCTGTGTAATGTGCTTGCAAATCTCCGGCACGATGGATGAGGTCGATCAGTACAGTGGTGGCGAGTAACATGCGAAACAGCGCAAGGGACCGAGTATCAATACTCAGCAACTCTTGAACTTTTGCAGCCACTTTGCCACCAAGCCGCTGCACCGGTTCGTTTCGAACTATTGCAGTGTCAGACATTTTGTTAATATACTAGAAGCGTTGCGACACAAAACAGACGAAATATCTCATACAGATATCCAGCAACCCATCGAACGTTGAGGCTGAGCGCATGTTGCACTTTGTCCACGTCTATCGTAACTTAAACTTATCTGCATCACCATTGTTTCTTGGCTATGTAAGCAAGATGGCTTGAGTTTGTATGGCGAGTTTGGTGGTCGACGGTCAGTGCGTGTACTGGCTGTTCTACATTCGAAATGGCAGCGCTAGATGTGGTTGTAATGTGGATGTGCATTTTGGACAGTGCGATACACTGTCTCATCCGTTGGCATCCCACAAACTGCAGTGTTGTATCGATGGGGCGCTAGCATGACACCATGTGATCAAATCGGAGGCGGCTAAGCAGGTGCACCTCGATAATGCAGCGTTTCAAGAAGCCAACTCGGATGCAATGGCTGCCAAACTAGGCGGGCGTATTGGTGAGCCTGATTGGTTGGAAGTTGCACGTCTTGTTCTGTTGTCGCGCAAGATCGATCAAATTGAAGAGGAGCAACTAGCGCCTCAAGGCAAGACGAAGTTACAACTTTCATCTGCTGGCCACGAACTCGCTCAAGTTCTCTTGGGTTTGAGTCTAAATCATCCCTGGGATGCGGCGGGTGTCTATTATCGCTCGCGGCCTTTTTTGCTTGCCAGCGGTCTATCGGTCCAAGAGGTGTTGGCGGCCAGTCTTGCTCGAACAGGTAGCCCTAGTGAAGGACGCGATGTCGGTGTTGTGTTCAGTATGCCACGTAGAAATCGGGCAACCGTTTTACCAACTTCCGGGAATGTGGGCACCCAGTATACGCCTGCAGCCGGCTGGGCACAGGCGCTCCAATATCGGCAAAGAGTACTCGACGAAAAATCAAGTGTCGGGGCTGTGGCCGTCGCAGCCGGGGGTGATGGGAGTGTTGCGGCAAACGGATTTTGGTCTGCACTGTCGATTGCGACCACACTCAAGCTGCCCATGCTATTTTTTATCGAAGACAACGGTTTTGGTATTTCTGTTCCATCGGACTATCAGACGCCGCACGGTAATATTGCAACCAACCTTGCTTCATTCGGAAATCTGGAATTGATCGAGGCCAGTGGCACTGAGCCACTGGAAACGTGGCAGGCGATCGCAAGTTCCTTGGAATATGTCCGCAGCGGGAAAGGCCCCGGTCTGCTAAAAGTAAAAGTACCGAGGCTCAGTGGCCATGCCTTCAGTGATAAACAGCAATACAAAAGTGTATCGCAACGGGATGACGATGCTGCTCACGATCCGTTGGTCAAGTTGAAGGAGTTTTTGCACGCAGCCAACATCCTTACGCCGCCACAATTCGATGAGTTGGAGAAAACGATAGATCGTGACGTGAAGGAGTCACTCTTAGCAGCCGAAAAAGCAGAACCGCCACCCCCGGCGGACGTCTTGAAACATATATTTTTTGAATCGGACCCAATCCAGGGCGGTTTGCGCCCAGAAAAAGCAGAGTTGCCGTCCGGGCCTGATCTTCCGCACTCCGGTGGTGCTGTCATTGATCTTCGCGAAGCGATCCGGTGTACGTTGGAACAAGAGATGAGAGAGAACGAACGCATGATTGTGTTCGGCGAAGATGTAGGAAAGTATGGGGGAATTCATGGGGTTACTCGTGCACTCCAGGACCGCTTGGGCGCTGACCGTGTATTTGACACGTCACTGTCGGAAGAAGGTATTGTTGGGCGGTCTATCGGAATGGCAGTCTGTGGGTTGTTGCCTGTTCCTGAACTGCAGTTTCGTAAATATGCTGATGCGGCCCATGAACAAATAACGGATGTGGGAACTTTACGTTGGCGAACAGCAGGCAAGTT
>JABABY010000093.1 GCA_014237955.1 Planctomycetota bacterium | reverse complement strand
CAATACCGTTTGAAACCCCCGGCCCCCCCCTGCCCGACTTATCGCACATGAATGACTCACTTAGCGAGTACGTTGAGGCCACTAGGGATCTGGCCGCCCGGCGGGGTTTTGTGTTTGTCGATCTTTTCAACGCGCCTGCCTTATCCAGACCCGGCCGGAAAACTACGGATGGAATGCACCTTGCGCCGGATGCGTGGCCAGTCGTTGCCGAAGAGACGGCCCGGCAATTGGGTGTTCCGCACACATGGTCAGAGCAACTCGAACCGGTTCGAGCGCTCGTTCGCGAAAAGAATCGGCTCTGGTTCAACTACTGGCGTCCCACCAACTGGGCTTTCCTTGGCGGCACGCGGATGATGGTCCC
This sequence comes from Planctomycetota bacterium, assembly GCA_014237955.1. Taxonomy (GTDB): domain Bacteria; phylum Planctomycetota; class Planctomycetia; order Pirellulales; family UBA7805; genus UBA7805. Next base: position 7,239 of record JABABY010000093.1, on the reverse strand, counting down.
CTTCAGCAAGGACCCGTCCCACAAGGTCCGAACGTTCCCCGACGAAATGGAAGAATTTTTGCCGCTGATCTCTGCGCTCGAAGCAGATATCAGCAACCAGGCTGCCCCTCGTTAAGGTGTCTAGCTACGTTCAGAGAGGTGTATGTGATCCGGTGTTTGCGCTATTGCACGCTTATTGGATGTCTCCTGTTGGCGGCCGCGTTTCGCCTTGGGTTTGCTGCTGATGCACTTTCGCCGGAGCAGGAACTCGAAACGTTTGATGTTGCGCCTGGATATGAGGTGAGCCTTTTTGCATCGGAGGAGGACGGGATTGCCAATCCGATCCAGATGCGATGGGGTCCGGATGGCAAGCTGTATGTAATCAGCACCCCGCTCTACCCGCAGATCAAACCGGGCGAGAAAGCCAACGACAAAATCGTGGTCCTCTCTGATAGCGACGGTGATGGAAAGGCGGATCGGACGCAGACGTTTGCCGAAAACCTCTTCCTCCCACAGGGATTCGAACTGGGGGACGGTGGCGTTTACATCGGTAGTGGACCGGATCTGCTGCACCTGACCGATACCGATGGTGACGGAAAGGCAGACACTCGGCGTGTCGTGATGACTGGATTCGGGATCGGTGATACCCATCAGCTTATCAATAATTTTACCTGGAGCCCGGCAGGCAACCTTTTTTTCTCACAGGGCCTGCATATTTTTTCGCGGATCGAAACGCCGTGGGGTATCGAGCGGCTCGACAACGCCGGACTTTGGCGTTTGCGGCCCCGGCGATTGCAGCTCGATCCTTTTTTCGGTCGAGAAGCGCCGCCGCATAATCCCTGGGGATTGGCGTTTGATGACTGGGGACAGCCGATTCTCGCAGCGGGTAATGGCCACGGTATTTTCTGGATGACGCCCGCCCTGATCCGGCACAGCTATCGTCAGCCGCTGCCGACGCTCTGGAATCGCGACAAGGTCGCGTCGGTAGAGTTTCTTGGCGGTGCGCATTTTGGGCCCGAGACCGCCAACCAAATGGTGACCGGAAGTTTTATGAACAATACCATCCTCCGCTTTCGGCTTGAGGATGATGCACATAATATGAAGCTCGAGGAAATAGCGCCCCTGATCGTATCCAAACACCGTAGCTTTCGTCCTGTCGATATGCGGATCGGACCCGACGGAGCACTCTATGTGGCGGATTGGTACAACCCGATTATTGGCCATTACCAAGCCTCGTACCGGCATCCGGATCGCGATAAGGAACATGGCCGTATCTGGCGGGTGAGCGCAAAAGACCGTCCCCATCGCACACCTTCTGATTTGACAGGATTGGGCATCCCGGATCTGGTCGACAAACTTCGCAGCGACGAGCGTTACGAACGGCAGCAGGTCAGGCGGTTGCTTCAGGCTGCAGATACGGAGGAGGTGGCCTCTGCGGTGTTGGCATGGGTTGACCGAATGGATGAAAAGGATCCTGCATATGAACACCTCCTCTACCGGGCGATCGGCATTTTGCAGTCGCACGAATATGTTGACGAGCAGCTGCTTGCCAAATTGGTTGCCGCTCGCGATCCGCGTGCGCGTGCCTATGCAGCCCGGGTGGTCGGATTATGGCAGGACCGGCTTGGTGATCCGCTTGGGATTCTTTCCACGTTAGTCCGCGATGAAAATGAGCGCGTCCGGCTAGAAGCGGTTGTCGCGTGCAGTTATGTGCCCGATGCGAGGGCGATGGAGGTCGCTGCCCTTGCGGTCGATGCACCGCGAAACAAATACATTGATTATGCTTTGGTGCATGCAGTTCATACGCTCGGGCCGCACTGGCGCGATGCCTTTGTGGCCGGCTCGATCGATTTCGGCAATGATCCCGAACGGGTTGCATTTGTTCTTAGCGCCGATGGATCTGCAGAAATGTTGGCGTTCTTACAGAACCCAAAACTCGTCGGGCGCCTGAGCCCAAAGATTCGCCAGCAGATGCTCGACCGATTGGCGCTAGCGGGTGGCCCGCAAGAACTCGCGTATGTCTTGAGGCACGAGGATCTCAACGCCAAGATGCTAAAAAGCGTTGCCACCGCTGCGCATCTGCGCGGTGTGCGTCCTGAAGGAGACTGGATTCTTCCCATGCGGCGTTGGCTTGGCAGCGAGGACCCTTCCCTGCGAGCCGCTGCCATCGATTTGGCGGCAAGCTGGAAGATGAAAGAACTTTCCGGGGAGATGCTGCAATTTGCAACGGATCGTTCCGAGGCAACCGAGGTACGGTCTGCCGCAGCGAGGGCGCTTTTGCCGCTCGGTGCCGCGCACGCGTCGAAGACGCTTGATGCGTTATCGAACAATCCAGAGCACTGGCAGCTTGCCTGCACCGCGCTAGGAAGTTGGGCACAGTTGGATATCGATGCTGCGGCCGAGCGGGCCTCGACGTTGATCCATTCGGTAGCGACCGAACAACAGGCAAGCGAACTTCTCGCCGCGCTGCTCGTCCGTAAAGAGGGTGCCGGAGCATTGGCCAATGCTCTTTCTGATGTAACGATTCCGTCGTCTGTCGCAGGACATCTGCGACGCGCTGCTAGTGCAGCTGCGGTTTCTCACGAGAAGCTCACCGAAGTTCTGGATCGGGCACTCGGTCTTACAAGTGTGCAACAAGCGCACGATCCGGCATGGGTAAAGGCGCTTGCTTTGGAGGTCTTGGAAAACGGAAATGCGGCACGTGGTAAGGAGATCTTTCAGTCAGCCCATCTCAACTGCGCCGCCTGCCATGCAATCTATGGCAAAGGCGAAAAGGTGGGGCCAGACTTGAGTAGTGTTGGCCGGGGGATGCCGGTCGACCGGATTATTGAAGCGGTCGTCTGGCCGGCTCGGGAAATCAAGGAAGGGTACGTCTCGATAACGATTTACACCCACGACGGCAAAGTTTTTCAAGGGATCAAAGTCAATGAGAGCCCTGACGGAATTGTCCTGCTTGATGCGGTCACTAAAAAAGAGGAAATGATCCCCTGGCGGACGGTAGAGGGGTTCGAAGCTGCCGGAACATTGATGCCTTCGGGGCTTACCAGTGGGCTGCCCCGCGCCGATTTACGAGATCTGATCCGTTACCTGAGCGAACTCGATGGCTCGCTCTTGCGGCCAGGACAAGCGGAGCGGAAAACGTCGAACGGGGAAGGCAAAACTCCTTGATCTGCAAGTTCCTAATCTGAACCTCTCGGTGTGGCGTGAGAGAGCATCGCCACTTTTGAAGAATCTGGAAATCGTTAATCGTGGGGGTTAATCCACGGGCTTTTTCTCAACGATGCCGAGCGTTTTCGGATTCATGTCCTCCGGCCACACAGCTGGGTGTTCCGTGTCGTAGTACGCACCTGTCCAGGTTGCCGTGTCCCAGGCCTCGGAATATCGCAAAAAAGCACCAGTCAGATTCGCACCACTCAGGTTCGCGTTGGCGAGATTTGCCTTGCGAAGGTTCGCCTGTGTCAAATTCGTAGAAGTCATTACTGCCCCAGATAAATCAGCTTTGCCGAGGTCTGCAAACGACAGGTCGACGCCGATCAGGTTTGCCGTAACCAGTTTTGCGCCTTTTAAATTCGAGAAGCTCAGGCCGGCACCATCCAGATCCGCCTTGCTCAGATCGGCGTCCTGAAGATTGGTGTGGGTCAAGTTTGATCCGCTCAGGTCAGCCGAGCGGAGGTGCGATTCAAAGAGATTTGCGTAACCAAGATCGGTTCGTTTCAGGTTGGCATCATTTAAGTATGCCCCCGTTAAGTCTGCGTTGGGCTTGATGGAATTGCCACAGCCAATCATGAATGCCAGTGCCAGAGATAGCCCCAGATAACGCATGCTCTACCTCCATATAAATAAACCCAAAATGATAATATATCGGCCCGCGATGCGTTGGCCCATGTCCCTTGGGTATTGATTTCCATTTAATATCTATATGGCATCTTCGAACCAGGAACGGAATTTAGTCCCCGACTTTGTTCGCTTGCTGCTCCAACCGGAGCAAGAGAGTATTGACGTAATTAACTAAAACGAAAGCATGAAATAGCACGACATGTTCCCCCTCCCTTGGGGTGGCATTTGGTGGCAATCAAAAATTAGGCGATTTTATCGGTTTTCGACCCTCCTCTTCTCGGTGTGCAGCAGGTTTTGTCTTTGACATATGCGACCGCCTCAGATATCCTCATAGCGGATGTAAATGGCTACCATCATTGGGTATCCGTTTAATTTCCGATGCCGCATTTTTGATGCGCGACATCCCCACCACGAGGACCTACCGGTAGAAATCGTACGCTGGATTTGGATTTGGCTGCTAGCAATAATGGATGTGGCCATACCCCGGCGATGTTTATAGTGAAGAACATGGACGTCTTCAGCGAGGCTCGCACGATGAAATGCCAAGGTGATAACCCGTCCCGCCGAAAATTCCTCCGCGTTGGTGTTGCGGGCGGATTGGGCCTGTCGCTTGCGGATCTTTTAAGGATAGAAGCGACAGGGACAGATGCCGGCCTCGCCAGTGCTCCAGCGAGCGCAAAATCAGTCATTTATCTTTTTTTAGAAGGTGGCATCGCACAGCAGGAATCGTGGGACCCGAAGCCACATGCGCCGGTTGCAAATCGCGGCATGTTCGGCAGCATCCCAACCCGATTGCCGGGTATTCGCTTCAACGAACTGATGCCAAAAACCGCAGGCATTGCCGATAAGATTACCGTCATCCGTTCGATGACCCACGGCGAAAATGACCATGATCGCGGTGTTCACATCATGTTCACCGGGTACAATCCGAGCCCGCTTTTAAAATATCCCAGTTTCGGCAGCGTGGTCTCCGAACAATTAGGAGTCCGCAATAATCTACCGCCGTACGTCAATGTTCCCGAGCAGATCAATGACGCATGCGGACCAGGATTTTTAAGTGCCGCCTACAACGGTTTTAGTCTTGGGTCAAATCCGGAGGCATCCGGCTTCAAGGTGCGCAATCTCAATCTTCCGGAGGGGGTGGGTCGCGGACGATTTTTGCGGCGCCGAAAATTGCTCGATACGGTCAATACACACTTTCAGGATACGCAGGATTCAGACGCACTCGATGCGGTCGATTCGTTCTATCATCGCGCGTACGATCTCATCAATTCGGAAAAGGCGAGAGAGGCGTTCGATTTAGATAAAGAAAAGCCAAAAATGCGCGATGCCTATGGTCGGGGTGCGGCGGGCTCTCGATTGTTGATGGCACGTCGACTCGTCGAGGCGGGTGTTCGCTTCATATCGGTGAATTATGGCAAGTGGGACCACCACGCCAAGATTGAACCAGGGATTCGTACGCATGTTCCCGAATTTGATCAGGCATTTGCAGCACTCATCGACGATCTCGAGCAACGGGGTCTTCTCGATTCGACCCTCGTGGTGGTATCGACAGAATTCGGGCGAACTCCTTTGATCAATACATTGGCAGGGCGCGATCACTGGGGCAAGGTGTTCAGTGTCGCCATGGCGGGCGGCGGAGTGCAGCGAGGCCTCGTTTACGGCGCGTCGGATGCCATTGCCGCCGAGCCGGCAAGAGATCCTCTCAGCGTCGAAGATTTTGCCAGTACCATGTACCACTGTCTCGGAATCGATAGTTCAAAAAAACTGATGGGTCCGGCCAATCGTCCTGTGCCGATTGTTCGCGAAGGACGCGTGAGACACGAATTGCTGATTTGAATTTGTGTCCGCTCGGGAAAGCCTAGGGTGAGAGGAAGGAGTTCTGCTCCGCTTGGGCACCCGCAGGGGGAAGTTGTATGTGCCATCGAAAAATATCCATCTTCGTCTGCGTGCTGATTGTATTGTCGCTCGTAGGCGCCGTCTTTGCTGCCTCGCCGCGACTTGGCCGTATTTTGCCAGGCGGTATCGAGCGTGGTAACATCGGCAAACTCGTCTTTGAAGGGGAGCGGCTTGCCGGTACCGAAGAGATTCTCTTCTACGACCGCGGGTTTGAGGTTTTGCAGTTGGATGAAACCGACTCGCGCGTTACCGCTACCGTGCGTGTCGCTGCGGATGCTCGTCTTGGTGAGCATATTGCCCATTTGCGCACCAATAGCGGCGTTACGGAATTTCGCGCGTTTTATGTTGAACCGCTGCCTCAGGTCGATGAAATCGAGCCGAACGACACCATCGCCGCCGCACAACTGATTCCGTCGGGCGTGACCGCATCGGGACGTATCACCGCCGGCGATGAGGATCTGTTTGCGATCGATGCCAAGGAAGGGGAACAACTTGTGGTCGAAGCGGTCGCCATGCGACTTGGCAATGTGATGTTCGACTCCTATCTGGCAATGTTCGATAGCGAGGGCAACGAGATTGCCAGTTCCACCGGGCACCCTTTTTCCATCCAAGACGGGATAATGAGTGTGGCGGTACCGCGCAGCGGACGCTATTACATTTCGATACGCGAAGTTGATCGAGGCGGAAGTGACGTGAGTTATTATCGGCTGCATATTGGCAACTTCCCGAGACCGATCGCAGCTTTTCCACCCGGCGGCAAGATGGGGCAAACGCTCAGCATCACGTTTTTAGGAGATCCTGCCGGGACGTACTCACAGACAGTTTCCTTGCCAGATACATTTGATCGTATGTTTGCCCTCTCCGGTGCGACCGACCGCGGCGCGGCGCCGACGCCGATTCCGTTTCGTCTTTCGGAACACGAGAATGCGATTGAGTCGGAGCCGAACGACCGTATTATCGATGCGACTCCTGTCGTCCTCCGAGATGCGTTTTGTGGAATCATTCAAAAGCCGGGCGATCAGGACTGTTATCGATTCGAGGCGAAGGCGGGCGATCACTACGATGTGGAGGTCTACGCGAGGCGGGTGCGTTCTGCGCTCGACGCGGTAATGGAACTGTACGACCCGAGCGGCAATAAGATCCTTTTCAATGACGATGGCGCGAAGGTGACCGAGCATCAGGATGCCGAACAGCGTGCTCCAGACAGTTATTTTCGGTTCAAGGTGCCCGCCGATGGCGAGTATACACTTAAGATATTTGACCGCCTCGCGCGTGGTGGCCCGGCATATGTCTATCGCGTCGAGTTAAACGCCGTACAACCGTGGATGCTTGTCCGTCTGCCCCGTGTGCAGGATCCCAATGATTTGTACGGGCAGTATCGCCAGCAGGTGTTTGTGGCAAAAGGCAATCACTTTGCATGCCTTGTCCGGGCTCGAACAAAAGATTTTCGTGGCCCGTTGTCCCTCGAAATCCCCGAATTGCCTGACGGGGTGACGATGGAGACGATGACGATACCTGCCGGAA
>JABABY010000092.1 GCA_014237955.1 Planctomycetota bacterium | reverse complement strand
ACACTCAATTCTTCTGCACGCGATTGCATGAGTTCCACAACATCCGCCACAACATCATTCAGACGTGAAGGGGCCATCTGGGGCTCGCGCTCCTTGCTGAAGGTAAGCATATCCATTACTAGATTGGAGATCCGGCCCTGATTCTTATCAACGATGTGCCAACCTTTCTGCATCACCTCCTTATCATCGTCGGCCAGTCCCATCTCGATCAGGTAGCTACCACCACGAATCCCCTGCAGAATATTCTTGATGTGGTGGGAAAGGGTTGCAATGGTCTGGCCGACCGCTGCAAGGCGTTCTGCCTGGAGCATCGCGGAATAGTAAGACGTGTCCTCTACTGCCAATGCCGCCTGATGCGCAATGGCAATCATCAATTTCAGATGCTCCTCGCGAAAAGTATTGCCTCCCTGCTGCAAGACTTTCTGTGGGGGGGTCGATGTGTCGATATAGACAACGCCGACAACGCCGTATCGCCCGCGCATTGGGACACAAATTGCCTCTCGAACATCCATATGCACAATACTTGCACCCGTATCCCAGCGCTTGTCATCTTTTGCATTACTCGTCAAAACACCTTCTGCATGCTCCGTGACGTAATCAAGGATCGTTTTACTGATCGAAATAGCAGCACCGCTCGATACACCAACCCGGTTCCGACGCACGCGGGGCTCCAGCACACCTGTTTCATTGTTGACCAGCATGATGCAGCCACGATCCGCTTCGACCCATTCAAAAATGAGTGACATGATGCGATCGAGTAACTCGTCGATGTCGAGCGTATGGCTGACGGCAAGGGCCGTTCGATACATAACCTGTAAATTACTGCGAGCGCGGGCCAGCCAGGGAGTCTCTGAGCCGACCGCCTCGTAGTGAAACAGAGACTGGCTGCCTTCGCTGTCGGTCATGGAACGCAAGATTCGTGAGTCATCGTCGCGCTTCGAAGTGACGATATCAACACTACCGTCGATAATCGCACTCGGTCCCCCGCCGGTATAGAGCATCATTGTCCGGCCAAGCAACAACTGATCGCCACTGGCAAGATCATGGGAGGAAATCGTAACTCCGTTGATGAACGTGCCGTTGGAACTTCCCAAATCGACAACCTGATAGCCGGTCTCTGTCTTGTGGAGTTCGGCATGGCGACGGGAAATTTCGGTATCCTGCAAGCGGATATCATTCTTCACATCGCGGCCGATGGAAAGCAATGGCTTATCGAGTTCAAAACGGGAACCGCGATCCCGACCTTGGATGATAAAAAACGAAGCCACCTGCCGATCCTCCTGGGGGCGTGTGGAAGTAGCCTTTTGAATAAAACGCTACCATTGCCCGTGCTAGGCAAACCCTCGAATGCGTTAACCCAGCAACTCTTCGATTTTACGGAGTAATGGCCCGTAATGATAGGGTTTGCGAAAAAACTCGGCCTCGCGACCGACCGAGGGGGTATCGGCGACCGGGCCGCGAGCACGGCTGAGCATGACCAGAGGCGCTTGTTGCGACTGAGCGGCAAATCGGTCGCAGAACTCATCTTCGGACGCACTGTCGAATTCCAGATCGACCACAACCACGTTCGGCTGATGCTGTTGGACTAGGGCAAACACCTCATCACTGTGGCTTGCCTGGAGGGTAAAGACCCCGCGACGCGCAAGTGCCGTGCAGAGCACTTCTCTAGAATCCTCGGATCTGTCCACGATCAAGACACTCGGTTGACTACGCAAGGAGTACCTACCTTACTTTCTAAGGCGGAAAACCGGTCCTTCATCCGGCCTTTCCACACGTCCCCCTGCAAGACAAAACACATCGGCCACCTTTAAAGAACGCATGTAGCGTGTAAGCAAGTTTCCAAGGCGACCAGCAAGGGCGAAGATCATATCGATTGCGGCAATGCGTGTCAAAACCGAATTTACTACTTGACGAATGACACTGTAGCACCAAGAATTTTATGCATCATAAAAAAAGGTAAACGGCCCACCCCTGAAACAGGAACGAACACGATGCCCCTCCTTCTCGGATCAAAAACGTTTTTCCTCAGAACTTGGCCGTCTCTGCTTTTCCGGGCTGGCCAATATTTGTTCCTAGTCGCTTGTCTATCGGGCCCGCTGTCGCTGCTGGCAGCGGATGCCGAGAATCAGGAAAAGGTCGCTTCGCGGATCTCAGATACCGTACGATTGCTTGCGTCGGATGAACTCGAGGGTCGTGGGATCGGCACCAAAGGCATTGAGCGGGCAGCAGAATTTATTGCCCAAGAGTTCGAAAAGATCGGTCTGGAAACTCGCGTCGTGGAAGGGACGCCATACCAGCCGTTTGCCGTAACGACCGATGCCCAACTAGGCACCGCAGACGCGAATCGGTTGTCGATTGTAGGACCGGGAGAAGATCCCTCCAAGAAGACGGAGTCTGCTTTGCAATTCCAACACGATTACATGCCGCTGGCGGCTGGTGGCAGCGGGACGTTCGATCTGCCTTTGGTTTTTGTCGGCTACGGAATCACCGACAACCATGCCGAGTACGATGATTACGCAGGCGTTGACGTAAAGGGCAAAGCTGTGATTATTCTGCGCCACCAGCCACTACAAGGTGATGTTCACAGCCCCTTCGGCCAAAGCCCTTCCAGACATGCCTACTTCAAGACAAAGATTTCCAATGCATTTGCACACGGTGCGGCGGCGATCCTGTTCTGCACCGGCACCTATGAAACCGACAAACAAACAACCGATGCACATCGCCAATGGCAGACCTCGGTCGATACATTAGCGGCTGCCAACAGTCATTTCAAAGAAATCGCCCAGCCCTCTGCCGAACAATTAGCCGATCATCGTCAACTCGTCGATCAACTGGCCAAACAGATTGGGACTTATAGCGAAAGAATTGATGCGGCGCACGATCCACTGTTGGAGTTTCACAGAGCGGGCAATGGCAGCCCGGACCGCCAGATGCCGATTTTTCATATCCGGCGCGCGGCCCTCAATCAGATTCTCCTCAAAGCACTCGACAGTGATCTGGCTACGTTGGAAGCGGGCATTGATCGCACCGGAAAACCCGATAGCAGGCCTCTTGTTGATTGGCGACTGAAGGGGCAAAGCTCTGTGGTCCGCAGCCGGGCTCAGATCCGTAATGTGATCGGTATCCTGGAAGGCGAAGGGCCGAACGCAGAGGAAGCGATCATTATTGGCGCCCATTACGATCACCTTGGCTACGGAGATGAATCCTCCGCCGAAATAGAATCGAACGAAGTCCATAACGGTGCCGATGACAATGCGAGCGGTGTGGCGGCACTGCTGGAAGTCGCTCAACGGCTCAAAAATCTTGGCAAGAAGCTCCCCCGACGGATCGTCTTTATCGCCTTTACGGGCGAAGAGCGAGGATTGCTTGGCAGTGCCCATTACATCAAACATCCACTCGTCCCGCTGAAAGACACCGTTGCCATGCTCAACATGGATATGGTTGGACGGTTGAGAGACAACAAACTGATCATTCACGGCACCGGAACTGCGGTTGAGTTCGATCTGCTGGTGAAACGACTTAATGCTGGGCATAACTTCAAAGTGGTTAAAAAACCGAGCGGCTTTGGCCCAAGTGATCATGCCTCATTCTATGAAAAGAAAATTCCGGTTCTGCATTTCTTCACCGGAGCGCATCAGGATTATCATCGGCCTGGTGATGATTTTGAAAAAGTCAACATAGAGGGTATTGAACGGGTCAGTCTGCTGGTCGCCGACGTCGCTGCTTCGATTGCTGAGGCGGAAGGACGGCCAGTGTATCAGAAGACAAAACGGGCGCGACTCGCCGGTGGCCGGTGGCCTTATTTTGGATCGCGCCCCGATTATGGCTATGAAAAGGCTGGAATCCGCATGGCTGGTATTGCGCCAGGCAGTCCGGCCGAACGGGGTGGCCTCGTTACCGGCGATGTCATCGTCCAGTTCGGTGATGCCAAGGTGGCTACAGTAACCGATTTTGCAAACGCGCTCTCTCGCCACAAAGCGGGCGACTTGGTTAAAGTGGTCGTACTACGAGACGGAGAGGAAAAAACGCTCTCCGTGATCCTCGACCCCCCTCGTACATAGCCGCACCGACATGCGAGCGTTCCCGTCGCTAGCTTGCTGCCATTGCCCGCTGTCGGCCCAACGATTTTGTGAGCAATCATCTCCACGCATTAACTTATAGATATTTTTCTGATCGACCTAGGAGCCGAGCAGAAAAATCTCTACACTCCCGCCCCTGTTCTTAGATGGATCCCAGGCAGGACCTGTCGGAGATCTAAAGCCTCATCTGTAACGCATCAGCGAACGGGCGTGGAATGTGAAACTTCACCCCCATTGGGATGACGACCGGATTTGTCATCTCTTGGTCTCTTGGTCAATTTAGGAATCTGCGAGATGGCACGAACAAGCATCTGGTTTTCGACCGCCGTCCTTATTTGGGCAACCACCGCGATCGCAACAATGGGACAAACGCCGATCGTTATCGGCGAGCCACAGGTCACCTATCCAGAACCGATCGACCTCGATGCCTGGATCGATGGCCAGGGATCGGGCGGCTATTATCCAGAGAACGGTTGCTATCCAACCGGTGACTGTTATCCGGGACAAGGCTGTCAAGTTGATGGTTTCTTCAAAAAAGGATGCGGGCGTTGTTTTGGCTTTGATTCTCTCCTTGGGGGCCATTACAGCGGGGGTCCCCAAGCAAATTCGACCTTGTGCGCGCCCTGGTCCTGGCAACTGTTGCCACGAGAACTGATTTACCGCCCCGAGCTTGCGAGCCTCCATACTGCCCGGCTGGCAACCACGGCGCTCAACATTCGAGGCTTCAATCAGCCCCTTTTGCCGGCAGGCTCCAACTGGTACTGGGACAGCACGCTGGGTGCGAGGGTAGGCATTGTCCGTTTCGGCTCCCCGACAGGAGCTTATCCACAAGGATTTCAGTTTGATGTCGAAGGCGCGGTCTTCCCCAGACAGAACAGCGACGGACGGGTATTGATCGCAACGGACTACCGGTTAGGCCTGCCCGTCTCCTTCGGCTGGCGGCGCTACCAAACCAAGTTCGGTTTCTACCACGTCAGCTCACATCTGGGCGATGAGTACATCCTGAAGAACCCTGCAGTCATTGGGCGAAGACGCATTAACTACGTGCGGAATTCCATCGTCTGGTCCAATTCCTTCCAATGGACCGAAGCGATCCGTACCTACATCGACGCTTCCTGGGCCTTTAACTTTGACGGAGGAGCCAAACCCTGGGAGTTTCAGTTCGGTGCCGAATACAGCCCGCTCCTAGCCACCGGTTTCCGTGGCGCACCCTTTGTGGCGGCCAATGGACATATTCTCCAGGCCATCAATTATGGGGGCAACATTGTCTTCCAGACCGGCTGGCAGTGGCGTGGCAGAGATTATGGGCCCCTGTTGCGATTCGGTTTTCAATACCTGGAGGGCATGACCCCGCGGTACGAATTCTTCAAAGATACCGAGCGGGAACTGGGCATGGGCATCTGGTACGACTTCTAAGCAGCGAATTGCCGTATTTCCACGGCCCCACCCCGCTTTTCGTGCCGCCGCAATTCCTTTTTTCAGAATGTCTCCGTTTGTGGAGAACTCTCTTATCAGGCGGGCCGTAATAGGAGGTCCGCGGGTGCCCGAAGCAGGATCTCGGTACGCCCCAAGGGGTCGCGATCAAAGGGAGGAGCGGGAAAAGATGAAAGACGGCACGCACAGATCAGGCCCACAGGGCAGACGGGCGAATCGCCCCTTAAAAATCGAGTCGCTCGAAGAAAGACAGTTGCTTGCCGCCGATGGCATCACCAACGGTGATTTTTCTGCCGAGCTTTCAGGCTGGGCCGATGAGAGTAGCCTCTCGGCCACGGCCACGGTCGCTCAAGCCGACAACAATCCGCAGGCACGACTTGCCCCGACCGCAGACGGAACCGCAAGGATCACCCAGCAGGTCGCCGTCGAAGGCGGGGCCGAATACCGACTCACCGGGAGAATCACGTCGACAGAGGGTGCGTACGGATATCTGGGCGTCAAAGGTTTTGACGGCAAGTGGTCCGAGGCGACCGCCGGTGACAATGTGTCGGGCGAGCAGAGCATTACTTTCACCACCGCCGCAGGCACTGAGTTTGTGACCGTCTACGCTCAAGCCTACAAACAACAGGAAGGTGCGGTCGGCATCGATGACCTCCAACTCGTTCCCACCGCGAACCTTCCGCCCGGCGAGCCGCCGGTCGATGAAAATCCTCCGGAACCACCCGCCGAGCCACCCCCCGAGCCACCCACTGCACCACCGACCGAACCGCCAAGTAGCGATCCAGCACCCGAACCACCGGCAGAGGACCCGGCTGAAAATGCCGTTGCCAACGGTGATTTTTCCGCAGGCCTCTCCGGCTGGGTCGATGAGAGCAACCTCACGGCCGACGCCACGATCGCGCAAAACAACGGCAACCCCCAGGCGCTGCTTCAGCCCACCGCAGACGGGACCGCACGGATCTCCCAACAGGTTGCCGTCGAAGGAGGCACTGAATACCAACTCAGCGGACAGATCCTTTCGGCAGAGGGTGCCTATGGATATCTGGGCGTCAAAGGTTTTGACGGCAAGTGGTCCGAGGCGACCTCCGGTGACAATGTCTCGGGCGATTACAGTATCTCTTTCACCACTGCAGCAGACACTGACTTTGTCACCGTCTACGCCCAGGCCTACAAACAGCAGACCGGTTCGATCGGAATCGACGCAATCCAACTGACCCCTGCTACAAGCACGCCGCCGACCGAGCCACCGATTGAACCACCGGCCGAGGAGCCACCGACCGAACCGCAGCCCGAACCCCCGGCAGATGAACCGATCCTGCCCGGCCCGGACGCGACCGGCAATTGGGTGCAGGGGGGCCACTTCACCGAAAGCCTCGATGCGGCATGGAGCGGCAGCGGTAACGTGAACTTGGTATCGCTTGAGGGAGAAAACGTCCTGCAACTGACGGCCGCTGCCGAGAGTTCGGCGCGGGTCGTACAGCAGATCGCGGGCCTGAAATCCGAAACGCTTTACACCTTCGCCGCCCGCGTGCGGACCGAAGGGGCCTGGGCCTCTTTTGGCGTCGACCAGGGGACCCAACTCCCCAAAACCAACGCGGCGAACGGGGAAGCGTGGCAGGAGAAGCGATTCATCTTCTACACCGACACCGGCAGCACTGAGGTCCGCCTCTTTCTCGAGGCCTATCAGGGTGAAATCGGTCCCGTCTATTTTGACGACGTGCGGATAATCGAAGGTAAGCTCCCTCTGCCCACAGCGCCGGAGGGCACCGAGTGGAACGCACCGCCCGAGCTTCCGGAACTGGTGGCTGCGGGAGGAGAGATGATTGCCAATGCCGACTTTACCGAAGGACTCCATTATTGGGTTACCGATCACACGACCTGGCAGGAGGGTGAAATCCGTTTGGAGGCGACCGACGAAGAGACCGCCAGAGCGGTGCAGGACATCCCCTTTGCGCTTGCACCGAACACGACCTATACGCTGAATGCTCGAGTGCGGGCGACCGGTGACGGTGCGACGCTGAGCGTTACCGATCGGAACGCACTGACCGCCTCGCTTGAAGTAACCAACACCGAATATGAAAACCTCACGCTATCGTTCACGACCGACAGTTCC
>JABABY010000091.1 GCA_014237955.1 Planctomycetota bacterium | reverse complement strand
CACGCAATCAAAATCCATTCATCACACAAAATCCAACAGGCAGTCCACAGGCCGTACGGGAGGATCTACGATGGCAGAGGGAAAGTATCTATTCACTAGTGAGTCGGTCAGTATGGGGCACCCCGATAAATTGGCAGATCGCATTTCGGACGGTATTCTTGACGCCCTGTTTGAACAGGACCCCCATTCACGGGTGGCGTGTGAAACAATGGTGACAACTGGATTTGTAGCCATCGCTGGTGAGATTACAACCAAAGCAGACATCGATTACGAAGAAGTTGTTCGTGATATCATTCGGGAAGTTGGCTATACCGATGAGGAATTAGGTTTTAACGCGGATACCTGTCAGTTTGTTAAGAAGATCGACACGCAAAGTGCGGATATCGCACAGGGTGTTAATGCGGATTCCGATGCCGGCAAAGACGTTGGCGCTGGCGATCAGGGGCTCATGTTTGGTTTTGCTTGCGATGATACACCTGAACTGATGCCCCTACCGATTGCGCTCTCGCACCGGATACTCGATCGACTCACAGAAGCCCGTCAGCAGGGTGAAGTTGATTGGCTGCGTCCCGACAGTAAAAGTCAGGTCACAGTAGAGTATGAGGGAAACACACCTAAAAGGATCGATACGATTGTCGTTTCGACGCAACATTCTGACAAAGTGAGCAATGAAGACATCCACGATTTTGTGATCGAGAAGATTGTTAAGCCAATATTACCGGCTGAATTGGATAAAGGTGATATTACCTACCACATTAATCCGACGGGGCGTTTTGTGATTGGTGGCCCGCATGGTGATTGTGGTCTGACGGGACGCAAAATTATTGTGGATACCTACGGCGGTTGGGGTCGCCACGGGGGTGGAGCCTTTAGTGGAAAAGATCCCACAAAGGTCGATCGCAGTGCCGCCTACATGGCGCGTCATGTCGCGAAGAATATTGTCGCAGCAAATTTGGCGGACCGCTGTGAGGTGCAACTTGCCTATGCGATCGGCGTTGCCGAACCGGTCAGCGTGCATATCGATACACAGGGAACCGGTCGGGTCGATGATTCCCGACTTTGCGAATTGGTCCGGGAATGTTTTGAACTGACGCCCCGAGGGATTATCGAATACCTTGATCTACGGCGTCCCATTTATCGTCAGACAACGGCCGGGGGACATTTTGGGCGTTCAGAACCGGAACTGACCTGGGAGCGAACCGATCGGGCGGCAGAACTCGGCGAAGCGGCGGGTGTGGTGGGCGCGACGACCAACTAAGTGCGCAGGTAAAATTTCGGAGACGGGCATGGATGCACGTGCAGTGGCCACAGCGGTCACAATCGAAAGAAGTGGCAGCTTGCGCCCCTTGGCGATGGCCCGGTTTGCTCGGATATGGATGAGCGTGTTGAGCTTGTCCAGTGGTTTTCTGTTACTCGCCTTTGCATTACTTCTGCTCGTGAGGCGGTTCGATGGTGGTCTGAAAATCCCCTTAACCTCTGTCGAGTTGATTGGAGTCGGGGCTCTGCTGGCATTTCTTGCCGCCGTGGTGCATCGCGGAGCGATGGTGCGCTGGCGAGGCAAGCCGGTTTGGATCTGGATCTTTCAGTTGCTCCCACTTCTTGGTCTTGTTGCATCGGCAATCGCGGTTGCTTTGCCCGGTAGTTCCTCGTATGGCATCTGGGCTATGGTAGCGATTCTTACTGTGGAAGAAGGATACTGGTTGAGGCAGGTTGTTCGACAGCACCGAGGCAGAGGACAGAAATTGTGGCACCCCTTCCATGCAGGTCCCAAGCGGAATGAGATAAAGAGGGAGCCCACCGTCAGCCTCGAATCGTCAACGCTTCCTGAGGGAGTGCGCCATCGGATCGAACGGACAAGTGATGAACAGGACCAGGATATTTGCCGTGGGCAGGTCCGATCACACTTTCAATTGGGGCAGCGGACGGAGTCAATCCATCTCGCGTTTTCTCCACCATTTGCGGTAACTCCGCAGTTACACGCCGAGCAAATTGACGGTCCTGATGCGACCCTCAAGACCATGCAGATATTACCCTATGGTGCCCGTTTGGAAATCCGTCTTTCCAAAACCTATACCCAGCCTGTGCAGACAATGGTTGAATTTTCGGCCATATCGAATTGACATCGGATCTACGGATTACTCCACGCTATTGCATCTGACCAACAGCACGTGATAATGGTCGACTTCTGCCGGTTATTTACTACCTCTTCCCCCAATCGAAATCATGGCTCGTTGGCCCCGAAAGAAGTGGACAACATTGTTTACGTATTTGACAATGTTTCTGTTGTTCCCGCTGTTGTGCTATCTCGCTATTCTTTTTGTTCGAGGTGGTTGAAACATTGTCCGCGTCCGGGGGTCTGGCCATGAGGGACAAATTGCTCTTGCAACTGAGCACTTTTTCTCAGGAACATCTGCTTGCCTTTTGGGACAACCTCAGCGATGTCCAGCAAGCGAATTTGACAGCGCAGATTCAGGAGATTGACTTTCCAGAGATGGAGGCAATGTTCGAACAAAGCAGAGCCCAAGAGAACCTAAAGAAACTGGCTCAGCGGGCGATGCCTCCTTTGGCTGTTCGCCTCGATAGCAACGATCCGCCGTACACGAGTGAGCAAGCCTACCCGCTCGGTGAACAAGCACTTGCTGAAGGAAAAGTTGGTGTTGCTCTGGTTGCTGGAGGGCAGGGGTCCCGGTTGGGGTTCGATCATCCCAAGGGGATGTATCCGATCGGTCCCATCTCGAATGCAAGCTTATTTGAAATTCTGTTTTCTAAAATTCAGGCAACCGGTATGTCCTCCGGTACCGCTATTCCGATCTATTTAATGACCAGTCCGGCCACCCACGAGGAGACGGTAGACTATCTCAAGACAAATCGATGGTTTGGTCTTGCTGAGGAAGATGTGGTCGTTTTTTGTCAAGGGACATTGCCAGCGGTCGATGCCACAACGGGCAAGCTGTTGTTGAGTGACCACGATTCACTCTTTCTCAGTCCCGATGGCCATGGAGGAATGCTAGCGGCGCTTGACCGCTCTGGTGCTCTTGGGGACATGCAGCAGAGGGGCGTTGAGCATTTGTTCTATTTTCAGGTGGACAATCCGATTGCGACAGTCTGCGATACACACATGATCGGTTGTCATATTTTGGCGAATAGTGAATACACATTGCAGGTGATTTCCAAGCAGGATCCGGAAGAGAGAGTGGGAAACGTTGTCCAGATAGATGGAGTGACACGGATTATAGAGTACAGTGATCTGCCTGCAGATATTGCAAAAGTGCGCAACAGTGATGGCTCTCTAAAATTTTGGGCCGGTAGCATCGCAGTCCATGTGTTGGATGTTGAGTTTTTGTCTCGGATGGCAAAATTGCATAACGCTTTGCCCATCCACTGTGCGCGGAAGAAAGTGCCATTCGTGGATTTGGCGGGGGATCCTATCGATCCCACCGAACCAAATGCGATCAAGTACGAACGATTTATCTTTGATCTGCTGCCACACGCGAAATGTTCGCTGTCAGTTGAAGTGGATCCGGCGGTTGCGTTTGCACCGCTGAAAAATGCATCTGGTGCGACTGCCGATACTGTCGAGCATGTACACCATCAGATGATGGAATTGCACCGCAGCATGCTTCGCAAGGCAGGAGTGCAGGTGGAGGATGGGTGTCGCGTTGAAATTAGCCCCCTCTTTGCGATGACCGTCGATCAACTCCGAGAAAAAATTACTCCAGATACATCGATTGTTGAAGAAACGTATTTCAGATAAAACGCGTTGGCATCGGAGATGTCGTTTTGTATAGATGTAGCTGTTGCCAATCGTAAACACCCTCCAGTTCGGATGATTCCATGATTCACGCAGTCATTATGGCCGGTGGCGCCGGCACGCGGTTTTGGCCCGAAAGTCGCGCAGATTTTCCCAAACAGTTGATCACCATTGCGGGAAACCGGTCGATGATCCAGTCCACATGTGATCGCCTTGAAGGGTTGGTATCTCCCGAACAGATCCTGATCGTAACAGGTGAACGATTGGTCGACAAAATATCAGAGCAGCTTCCGGAATTGTCGAGAACATCGATCATTGGTGAACCCTGTCGACGGGACACAGCACCCTGCATCGGCTTGGCCGCGCTGCTTTGCAGTCGCACCGATCCGGATGCCACGATGGTTGTCATGCCGGCCGATCATGTCATCAAACAAACCGCAGCCTTTGGACAGGCTGTGGCACAGGCGGCGGCACTTGTCGATGCGATGCCCGGACGGATTGTAACGTTTGGTATCCGGCCAACCTATCCGGCAGAAACGTTCGGTTACATCGAGCGCGATGCGCCGCTTGAGCAGACGGATGACCTTTGCGCGTATCGTGTCAAACAATTTCGCGAAAAGCCAAAGGCAGATGTGGCCCAGTCGTATCTCGATGCAGGGACGTTCTATTGGAATTCGGGAATTTTTGTTTGGAAAGCTGCCACCATACTCAAGGAACTTGCGGAGCGCGAACCGGAGATGCTCGGCCATCTTCGTACGATTACGGAGCATTGGGAGTCTGCAGATTTTGAGGATGTCTTCAAGCACGAGTTTTCGGCCATTAACGGTGTCTCCATCGATTATGCGGTGATGGAACATGCCACGGATATTGTTGTGCTTGAGGCTCCGTTTGATTGGGATGATGTTGGAAACTGGACCGCGCTGAGCCGTTTGCAGGGGGAAGATGAGGAGGGAAATACGATTGATGCCCGCCACCTTGGTCTCAATACGACCGGTTCGATTGTGCGGGGCCGAGGCGACCACCTGCTGGTGACTTTGGGCCTGTCGGACTGTATCGTAGTGCATACACCGGATGCGACACTGGTCGCCAATCGCAACGATGAGGAATCGATTCGCAAACTGGTTCAATTGATCGAGGAGAAGGGCTGGACGGAACATCTTTAGACGTCACTCTTTGTTGTTTGGTGACATCCGAGTGTGTGGGTAGGGATAGAATTGTAAAGAAGCGATGGCTTTGAAGTGCCTTGCCATCCGGGCAAGGGAAAATCACAATTGCACGTTGTCGATAAAATTCTTTTGTTCGTAGAGGGGATGGGTTGTGATGGCAAGCTGCGTGTTGGCATATTCGGGAGGGCTTGATACCTCTGTGATCCTCGGTTGGTTGATTGACAAGGGGTATGAGGTCCATTGTGTCTATGTAGATCTCGGGCAGCCTTGCGAAGATCGGGAAGCGATTCTTGAAAAAGCGCGCGTTCATGGGGCGACCTCTTCGCGTTTGGTCGATGTTCGCGAAGAGGTCTGTTGCGACTTTGCGTTTCCTGTCCTCAAGTGGCAGGCCCGATATGAAGGGATTTATCTGTTGGGGACTTCGATTGCCCGGCCGCTAATTTCCAAAGTCTGTCTGCAGGTGGCGAGGGAAGTGGGTGCACGGGCTTTTGCACATGGCGCGACAGGCAAAGGCAACGACCAGTGCCGATTTCAGTTGGCGGCAGAAGCGCTCGATCCGGACATCGAATTGATTGCACCGTGGCGTATGGCAGAGTTTCGCAGTCAATTTCCAGGCCGCACAGAGATGATTGATTATTGCCAGGCGAAGAACATCCCGGTCAAGGCATCGGTGGAGAAACCCTACAGCAGCGACGAGAATTGTTTGCACATCAGTTACGAGGCGGGTTGTTTGGAGGATCCGGCAACGTGTGGTCTCGATGTTGTCGATTTTGGGATGACCGTTTCGCCGCTGGCGGCTCCCGATGAGCCGGAGCCAGTCTCCATCGGATTTGAAGCGGGTGTGCCGGTCGCGGTCAACGGTGAGCGGTGTTCCCCTTTAGAAGTGGTCCAGCAGTTAAATCAAATAGGTGGGCGGCATGGTGTGGGTCGGATCGACATCGTCGAGAATCGCTTTGTAGGTATGAAAAGTCGAGGCGTCTACGAAGCTCCCGGGATGACATTGCTCTACGAGGCCCACCGCCAACTCGAACAACTCACCCTCGATCGCGATCTGGTTCATCTTCGGGATCGGCTCTCGCCTGAGGTTGCAGAGATGGTCTACTACGGTTTCTGGTACTGTCGCAAGATGGACGCCTTGATGGAGTTCATCGAAGAGGCCCAGCAGTCAGTGAGTGGTGAAGTCCGACTCAAACTCTACAAGGGCAACATCCTGATCGAGGGCCGCGAAAGTCCCAACAGTCTGTATGACGAGGCGATTGCCAGTATGGAGGGTGGCGGTTCCTACAATCAGGATGATGCCGCAGGCTTTTTGCGGCTCCAGGGGCTACCTCTGCGTGTCCAGGCCCGGGTGAATCCCCGCGACTATTGAGTGGGGGTCTTCCCATCGACAGCGAAGCTGTTGCGGTCGATTTTATCTTTCGTCGTCTGGCGTGGCCGGTTGTTCTGGCTGTTCGCCCGAGCCGTTTTCCACGGTGTCGTTTTCCACGGTGCCTGTGGGCTGCGTTTGTGGAGGCGTTTCTTTCAGAGGTCTGAAAAATCCTTTCGGTTGGCCCTGTTTGTCAAGCCAAAAAAGTCCTGAGCCCCGTTGATCGTAACCAAACGCAACAAAGTCATTCGGGTCATCTGTGGGTCGTGTGACAACATAGCCTCCCCCGACATTTCCGCCAAAACTTAACAGAACCTGACTCTCGGTGCCGAACAAATCAATACCGCCGACAGTTTTCTGATTCGGATCTTGGTCTGTGTCGGATGGAGTAAAGCTGCGAAGTACAATTTTCGGGTTGCTTTGTAAATCCTCTACTTGAATCTGATATGTATGGATCAAAGGCGCATGCAGTTCATTGATACTTGCCCGAGCTCCCAGAAGTAAGGAGGTCTTGATCTGCTCGGCTTCCAGTCGGTCGACTTTAAGGGTTTTAGGTTGGGGCGTAAATTTGTCTTTCATCGAGATGCTGATTGCAAGAAATAGAAGCGGATAGACAATCCAGCGTTCGCGTTCGGTCATGGTTGGATCCAGAATTGGGAAAGAATACGATCTCAATACACGTAAAACAACTTGGTTCTCGGATCATTCTATTCCGATCTGTCTGAGTCGCAACCGTCGGATCGCCAGATGCATCCGGAGTACACCTAAAGAGCAATAATATTTTGATATTGGGTGCCTCTGTAGGTGGGAGTGACTTTTGATAGAATAGGACGAGCAATTTTCTGTGGATGTTTTCTGAGCCCCGAGAAGGTCCCCATGTCCTTGTTCGACACCTCGTTTCTGTTGGCACAGGCCAGCGCCGAGCAGTCTTCCTCCGGCGAAATTTTTTCTGTCACGAATTTCTTTTTTGCATTAATTGGGGCATGCATTCTCATGGTTGTTATTGGCGCGATCTGCGATCATCGCGCTGCCCGAGATGAGTATGAAGAAGAGGATGAGTTAGAAGATGCCCCTCCTGGCGAGACAGAAGAGGGCGAGTTTTCGGATGAGGCGGTCGTAGCGGAGGCTGAGACCAAGGAAGATAAAAAGAGGGCAAAGCAGGAGGCTAAGGAACAAAAGAAACAGGAACAAGCGGCAAAGAAAAAGGCCAAGGCAGCCGCCAAGCAGGCCAAGGCTGCTGCGAAACAAGCGAAAAAAAAGAAGGGCAAGGGCGCCTAAAAGGCGATAGCCGCGGCTGGTGATCGGGCCGGCCGGCCTGCTCCATCTGGCGGTACCATGGGGTCGTGTTATTATAACCGGATCGATGCAGGCGGCGCCATTGTTCGGTCTTTGCCGCGGTCTGTTGCGAC
>JABABY010000090.1 GCA_014237955.1 Planctomycetota bacterium | reverse complement strand
GTGGAAGAGTCTGTCGGCAAAGAAGAACCACGAGAAACGAAATCACCATCGGATCCGGAGGCGTCATCGGATGTCGGGAAAGTCGGAGAATCGATGACATCGGAAGAACTCGCGGAGGCCAAGGCACTTGGTCAGCGGGAACTTTTTTGCGAACTGGCTGGTCGGGCGATTGATCTCATATTTCTCACATCGGTGGCGCTGTTGCTCGGACGGCCTGACAGTTGGCTCATGAAATTGATTGCAGGAGATTATCCAGTAACATTTCAAGTCGCCCTGTTCATGGCGCTGCTTCTCTTGGGTAATATGCTCCTTTCTTTCCCATTTTCGTTCTATGCGGGACATGTTCTCCAGCATCGCTACCAACTTTCCCGGCAGGGTTTTGGGAAGTGGTTTTGGCGGTGGGGTAAACGCAACGTACTGGAAGTCGCTTTTGCGGTCGTTTTGATCCCAGGACTCTATTGGCTGATCTGGCTTTGTCACGATTGGTGGTGGCTGGTCGCAGCCGCCGGTTTCTTTTTGCTGAGCGTCATACTGGGCCAGTTGGCTCCGGTACTGATCCTGCCAATTTTTTACAAGGTCAAACCGCTTGATGAAGGTGAAAGGACCGATGAGATTAAAGAGCGGTTGCGCCGGATTTCAGCAGGGACAGGGATTGCGGTTGAGGGGGTGTTCCGGATGGAAATGAGCGCAGAAACATCGAAGGCAAATGCGATGCTTACCGGTCTGGGGAAAACGCGCCGGGTTCTTATTGGAGATACACTGCTCGATCATTTCACGGCTGATGAAATTGAAGTGATCTTCGCGCACGAAATAGGCCACCATGTTCACCGCCATATTTGGAAGCTGATGTGTTTCGGAGGATTGTATTCGCTGGTCGGTTTCTTCGTTTGCAACTGGGTGCTGGGTTTATGGATTGAAGTAAACGGTGCCATAATCGACTATGCCAATTTCCCAATCTACACGTTGCCCCTGTTCTTGCTGGTCATCACACTTTTCTCAACTTCACTAGAGCCATTGCAAAACGCTCTCAGCCGACACTTTGAGCGCCAGGCGGATCGATATGCCCTTGAGCAGACGTCTTTCCGTGAGGCCTACCAATCGGCATTTCGTAAACTTGCCCGCCAAAATAAGGATGACCCCAATCCAAATCGCTTGGAGGTCATTCTCTTCCACAGCCATCCTCCTATCGCCGAACGACTTGCTCTGGCTGATTCTTGAGGCCTGACGGTATCGATCCAGATCATTGGCCCAGCGAGATTCTGCTCGGTATGTTGCTCTGTCGGTTCTTACAGTGGGGCATGATTGCACCCCTGCCGTGTTTAGGTTGCGGCGGCTAAAATAGAGTCTACGTTCCTACTCAGGTGTTTATTTCATGTCGCACGAAATGTATCAAAATCCGTTGGTGAGCCGCTATGCGTCGGCCGAGATGGGGCGCCTTTGGAGCGATGATCGAAAGTTTCGAACGTGGCGAAGGCTTTGGATCGCCCTAGCAGAAGCGGAGGCAGAGTTGGGATTGCCGGTGAGTCCGGATCAAATTGTGGAACTTAAGGCGCATGTGGATGATATCAACTATGAAAAGGTAGCCGATTACGAGTGCAAGTTGCGGCACGATGTGATGGCGCACGTACACGGCTATGGTGAACTCTGCCCGTTGGCCCGCCCCATTATCCACTTGGGGGCGACCAGTTGTTTTGTGACAGATAATGCGGATCTCATCCTTATTCGTGAGGGGTTGATACAAATACGGGACCGACTGGTCGCCGTCATTAACTCGCTGGCATCCTTTGCGGAGCAATACCGCGATCTTGCCTGTCTTGGCTTCACGCACATGCAGCCAGCACAGCCGACAACCGTGGGAAAACGGGCGTGTCTCTGGGCATACGATTTGGTGCTGGATCTTTCGGAAGTTGAATTTCGTCTCGCCTCGTTACGGTTTCGAAGTACCAAGGGAACGACGGGAACACAGGCTAGTTTTTTGAGTCTGTTCGATGGGGATCATGCAAAAGTTGAGCAGCTCGAATCGCTTGTAGCTACAAAAATGGGTTTTGAGCAGACCTATGCTGTTACCGGTCAGACCTACCCTCGCAAAGTTGACGTACAGATTGTCGGCGCACTCACAGGTATTGCGGGGAGCGCTCACAAAGCGGCAACGGATTTTCGGTTGTTGCAAAATCGCAAGGAATTGGAAGAACCTTTTGAAAAAGACCAGATCGGTTCTTCAGCAATGGCCTACAAGCGAAATCCGATGCGGAGTGAACGGATGTGCGCACTCTCGCGATTTGTTATGAGCCTCGAATCGAGTGCCCAGCAGACCATGGCCACGCAGTGGATGGAACGCACGTTGGACGACAGTGCCAATAGGCGGCTCGTTCTTCCTCAGGCTTTTTTAGGCATCGATGCGATCCTTCGGCTTTACCAGAATGTGGCAAAGGGTTTTGTGGTCTATCCGGAAGTCATTCGCCAGCGTTTGTGTGAAGAGTTGCCTTTTATGGCTACAGAAAATATTTTAATGGATGCAGTTCGTGCCGGTGGGGACCGCCAGGAATTACACGAACGAATACGACAACACAGTCAACAGGCCAGTCGCGTCGTCAAAGAGCAGGGGGAGGCAAATGATTTGTTAGAGCGGTTAGCAGGCGATGCTGCGTTTGCAGGAGTCGATTTGGAAGCAGCGGTCCTGCCATCGCGTTTCATTGGCCGTGCGTCAGAACAGGTCACGCAGTTTATTTCTGAAGTCATTGAACCGATTCGCAAGCGGTTTGAAAAGCGATTGGCGCCAGAGGCGGAGGTGTTGGTTTAGGCTGTTAGGGGGCAAAAACCTTGACATGTGGCGCACGGTATTGCGGGGTTGATCTGTCCCACACATGGAGCAGTGGAAAACCAAGACACCATTAAATACATAGGATCGAATGTGCGGTGAAAGTTCTGATTGCTGATAAATTATCTGAAACGGTCTCATCGAGTTTGCAGTCGCTGGGGTTGGACGTAGAGTCACGTCCAGAACTGTCCGCTGAGGATATTCCGGAGGCACTCGATGGTGTTGGGGTTCTCATTGTTCGTTCAACACGCGTTAGTGCCGCCGCGATGGAGCGGGCAAATAATCTGGCGATTGTGATTCGTGCTGGTGCCGGGGTCAACACCATTGATCTCCCGAGTGCCAGTGCACGCGGAATTTACGTCACCAACTGTCCCGGAAAAAACACTGCGGCCGTTGCCGAGTTGGCAGTTGGTCTTTTAATCGCAGCCGACCGGCAGATTGTTGATGCTACCATCACTCTTCGCGAGGGATCGTGGCAGAAAAAGCGATTCGGTGCTGCCCGAGGTCTGCGCGGGCGCACATTGGGCATTTTGGGATTTGGGGCGATTGGACAGGCGGTGGCTGCGCGGGCGGCGGGTTTGGGTATGGAGATATGCGCCTGGTCACGAAGCCTTTCCTCGGAGGCAGAACACGATTTTGGCATCGAGGTTGTCGATTCACCGATCGAAGTTGCTCGCAAGTCGGACGCGGTGAGCGTTCATCTGGCACTCTGCGAAGAGACTCGGAGTCTGCTCGATGAGGATTTCTTTGCGGCCCTAAAACCGGGTGCGATATTCATCAATACAGCTCGAGGAGAACTGGTCGATACGCCGGCATTACTCGATGCATTGGAGACAAAACAATTGCGGGTAGGATTGGATGTCTTTGAAGAGGAACCCTCTGGCGGTACAGCTGATTTTACCCAGACTAATCTTGCTCGAAGCATTGTTTGTACTCCCCACATCGGTGCCTCAACCGGTGAAGCATCCGAAGCAATTGCGGCAGAGGTTGTCCACATTGTGGATGTCTATTTAAAAACAGGACATCCGCCAGTCGCAGTGAACCTCTGTGCCCGTTCTCACGCGGCCTGCCATCTGGTCGTGCGTCATTACAATCGGGTAGGGGTTCTTGCCGGTATTCTCGATGGGCTGCGATCGCAGGAAATTAATGTTGAGGCAATGGACAACGTCATTTTTGAGGGCGAGCATGCTGCCTGCTGCACGCTGCTTCTTTCCAAAGAACCTTCCGCAAAATTTATAACGTCGCTAAAGGCCGAAGAGGCGATTTTGCATGTGGCATTGCGGAGAGAATAATCGTTTGATTGCAGTCTAGATCATCTCTAGACGGTGCGTCGGTCGTTGTCGGGCTTTGTTGCAATTACTGCAGACACCGGTAATGATCAGTCGGTGTCCTTTTGCTCGAAAACGTTGCTGCTTCGCTACGGTTTCGCAGATTGAGGAAAGCTCTTTGCTCTGAAATTCAATTAACTGCTTACATTCTTCGCAATAGAGATGATCGTGCTGCGGATAACCATAGTCATGTTCGTATACTGAGCGGTTGTTAAGACTCATCTTCCGGAGCAGACCGGAATCGACCAATTCGCCAAGAGTACGGTAGACCGTGGGACGGCTGACTTTACGATCGCCAAGTTTTCTGGATGCGAGTTCTTCCAGAAGATCATCGGCATCAAAGTGTTCGTGATGGCTGAAAACCTGATCGAGAATCGTTCGCCGTTGCTGGGTAACCCGCTTTCCGCGGCTCTGGAGATACTCTTCAAATCGGGCCATTGGTGTCATCGCGACCGTGACACCTGTGAGAGAGAAATGATCTTTCATGCGGCCTATTGTATGATGGCTACCAGCCAGAGAGCAAGAACTGACATCGCGAGCTTCGCCCGCAGTCCTGTCCCTCTTCTATCCAACGAGAAGATCAGGCGATTTCATCCAAAAGTCGGGAAACGGCAATATCGACCTTTTCTTGTGTTTCGTAGGTGCCGTTTGCAATCTGGGTACGAATCTGATCCACGCGGTCCTGACGGATGTCGGGAATATCATTGATTCGTGAGAGTAGGTCCGCTTGTTCCGAGATGGAGACTTCATCTGCGCCACCCGTTGGGCTGGCAGCAACGGAGTTTGTCTGTTCCGCTGCTTCAGTCGCTTCTGTTGGTCGAACAGGAGTGGCAGCATCGACGGCTGGAGCACCCGATAGTTTGGCAGAACCATTAATCTGCATAGTGTATTTCTCCCCGTGAACAACCCGATAGAGTTCCAACTTTGCTGTTGTTATTTTAGCTTCTGTTTTGCCGAAGTAAAACAACAAAATTGAAACAAATAGGGATTGTTCTCTCGCTGTAAAATAAATTCGATTGTGGAAACTATTGGCATTGTTCCGGCATGCCAGGACATATTGAAAGTTTATCCACAATACATTCGCTCGGCGCGATTCTCTTTGTGGGCCGTGGATGTTGCTTTCAAAATAACAATAACTTGGTGCCGTTGCCGCATTCCATGTCGTCCGACTCTGCGAGCACGGTGGAGACGTACATCCTTCTTCGGCAACTTGGCGACGGACTTTGCATCAAAAGTATTTTAGGACTCCTTACGTAACGAATAACTACTATTGCACTTATAACGGCTTTGGCGGTGCGGAGGCACTTCGCCGATTAGGTGTTTCTTACACACACCTTTGTTTTAGTGTGTTATGGAATATCACTTTGTAATCATACGAAAGGTTTAAGGTTTTGGTAGTCTTTGGGTGCTCTTTGCCTGACTATCGTGAATGTATGGATCGCACCGGTTTGGCCAGTGGCGGGGGATTATAGAATTTGCCCAAGGTGAGGGCAACACCGCCTGAAGGCCCGGATTGAATTGCTGTATTGCTGAACAACGATGCTCGCAGTGCAGCAACGATCTTCTTTGCCGTCTTTCACAGGGAAACACCATTGTCAGGCCGTAATTGAAATGATTCGGGCCGGTCTGCGAGTGACCTCAAAATACCGGAACGAAAAATAGATACCGGTAGGTATCCAATACGGCTACATATCTCTGCTGGCATTGCTGGCACAACTGGGTTTGCCGGTGACGATGTCGCGCCTCTATTGGTTGAAAGGTTTCATTGCAGTATTTTCACTTTTCTTTGTTGGACACAGACTTCAATGTCAAAGTGCAAACCCGGTAGCGGAATGATCGCTACGAGTCGCATATTGTGTTTGTGATTGGCTCTGGGAAATGAATCTATCCAGCCGGCGTCAAGCTTTTTTCCCAACTCGGGTCGCTCGGTTAGCGAGTGGCTCTGGTGGACAAACCCGGGTGATGAAAACATCGCCGCGACACTAAGAATAGCTCTTTTCCCCTAGTTTTTAGAGGGACAAAACCCTTGCACTGCTCCTTGCGTACAATGTTCAGAGACATCCTGCGTGTACTAATAGACAGGAGTAGAGGCCATGGAAAAGGATCCACATGCACTCGGCCACAGCGTTGCCGACCACGAACAGCAGCGGATTAGTGGATTAGCTGGATTTCGAGTTCTTGAGAAACAGCTTGAAGCAGATCTGGAAAAGATCGTCGATCGCTATTCGACCTGGAAAAGTTCTGGCCCCGCGACGGGTCGGATCTCGCTTGTAAAAAACAATCGAGCCGGTTGATCCCTACGAATGATTTGTGCCCACAGTGTACTGTGGACAGCATCCATGACTATGAGTGGCTGAACTCAGGGCGTCGTCGTCCCAATTGACCCTGAAGTCGCTGGACAATCGAACTATGCATTTGACTCACGCGACTTTCAGATAGGTCCAAAGTCGACCCGATTTCCTTCATGGTCAACTCTTCGTAGTAGTAGAGGATGATGATCAGGCGTTCGTTCCGATTTAGTCCTTTGGTTATTAGTCGCATCAAATCCGTCTTCTGAATGCGCCGAGTCGGATCTTCCCCTTTTTTATCCTCCAGGATATCTATCTCACGGACATCTTTATAGCTGTCGGTTTCGTACCATTTTTTATTTAGGCTTACGAGATTAACAGCGTTTGCATCGCTGATCAGTTTGTCGAGTTCCTTGGTGCTGATCTCTAGATGTTCTGCAAGTTCAATTTCTGTGGGGGGACGACCGAACCGAGATTCACACGTCCGTATTGCCTCTCCGAGTTTGCTTGCTTTGGACCGAACGAGGCGAGGGACCCAGTCCATTGTCCTCAACTCATCGAGCATTGCGCCACGAATTCGCGGAACACAATAGGTTTCAAATTTGACACCTCGGGACAAATCAAAGGCATCAATGGCATCCATGAGTCCGAAAACGCCGGCTGAAATCAGGTCGTCAAGTTCTACACCATCGGGGAGCCGAGCCCAGATCCGTTCCCCGTTGTATTTTACGAGTGGCAGATACTTCTCAACCAAATAATTTCGAAGTTCCTTGTTCGACTGATCGGCCTTATAAACCTTCCAGATTTCAAGGATTTCCTCTTGGCGCACCTGTATCTTTGTTGCCATGCGATCCTCCCTGATCGGCGGTAGACTCAACGTATGTTTTGTATTTTAACGGCGCGGTACATGCCGCGAACTAATCTTTCAATCGGCGACTTGCGATGGACAATTGAGCTGAAATGTCTTTTTTTCTTTTCAGCAATTTACTTTTTTCAAACAGCCTCTTCATTTGATGGTCATCTGGCAATAGAGGGCCAATCCGTGCTGCTATGCTCGAAAGGTGGTTCATGGTTCTGATGTTTGGCGT
Organism: Planctomycetota bacterium; assembly: GCA_014237955.1. GTDB lineage: Bacteria > Planctomycetota > Planctomycetia > Pirellulales > UBA7805 > UBA7805. The sequence continues at coordinate 274 of JABABY010000090.1, read as the reverse complement.
GGCAGTCTACTGGAGACCCATTCTCGGGAATAGGCCAAATTCGAGGTGATGCGTGTCGTCGCTTTTCGTCCTTGTTTCCGCTGGTGGGGGTTTCCCAAAATATCGATAGATTCTGCACGAGAACGGCCCTTGAAACGCGCTTTGGCAGCAGGCGGTGCTTGCACAATGCGAGATCACGCCCGTTCGGGTTTCTCGTTTTTTGCTTCGTAACCAATTTGATCTTTTTCCCTGCAGTCAATCGCATCTGCCTGCATAAACCATGCGAGTGTACCCA
>JABABY010000008.1 GCA_014237955.1 Planctomycetota bacterium | reverse complement strand
AGTCGATTGTGGGGTACGTCGAGACATCAATGGACGATTTCTGGGTCCGAGGGCATATGCCAGGCCTCCCGCTCATGCCGGGTGTGTTGATGTGTGAAGCGGCAGCCCAACTGGCTTCCTATTTCGTACAAAAGTATGACATGATGGGATGTGAGATGATGGGGTTCGGAGGCATGGATGATGTGCGGTTTCGGGGTGCCGTTCGACCCGGCGATCGCCTAGTGATTCAATGCCAGCAAAAAAAGGTGCGTCGTGGTGCAGTGATCGTCTGCCAATTTATGGGCTTCGTGAATGAAAATCGGGTGGTTGAAGGTATGATCCGCGGCATTCCTTTGCCTGCCGAAGAATTGCGGCAGATGAGTACAAGTTGACAATGGCCTTGTTCTGAGGGCTATTGATCCGATGGCTTCATTGTTGCCTGCATCATCCATAGCAGTTTCCCAAGTCTGTTCTGTGTGTTATGGAGTATCCGCCAGATTCAGTCGTTTTGCTCGGGGGGCTTTTTTCTTTTTAGCGATGCGAAACCAATCCACGGTTTGTGTTTGGTGGCGATAGTTTCATTCTGTCGAGTATCAGAGAAACTCTTTGGATTGTTTCTGGGCGAAGAACCAGAGAAAAGACAGAGCAGGATACAATTTTGAAGAGGGTCCAATGGGACGCAGAGCACTAGGCAACTGGGACAAAAAGCTTGATTTGAGCAGCCATCTTGTTCTGTGGGATGACTTACCGCCCATCTGGTCCCAGAGGCCGATGTTCGATGTTTCCCGGTCGCTGGAAGTTGAAGTCGGTACCGGTAAGGGGCTATTTCTCAAAAATGCAGCGATCGCAATGCCCGAAAAAAATTTTCTTGGGATCGAGATTTCGAGAAAATATGCGCGTTTTTCTGCCGCTAAACTTGCGATGCATGATTTGAAAAATGCTTGTGTTATGCATGCCGATGCACAACGTGTTTTTTGCGAAAAAATTCCCGCCGATGCATTGGCTGCAGTCCACATTTATTTTCCGGATCCCTGGTGGAAAAAAAGACACCACAAACGACGGATCATGACCGGATCGTTTGTGGGCGAGATTGCTCGAACCTTAAAACCTGGAGGAAGATTGCATTTCTGGACAGATGTTGCCGAAGTGTTCCAAAACGCCTTGGGGGTTTTGGGCAATGAAAGTGCGTTCACAGGACCGGAGGAAGTCGTCCTCCAAGAGGCTGAACACGATCTTGATTATCGTACACACTTTGAACGCCGAATGCGGTTGTCCGGAGTCGAAGTCCACCGTGCAGAATTTATAAAAAAATAAAGTGGACTACCCGAATCAATGCATGGCATGTTCGGTGTCATAGGTCCGGGATTCGTTCTTGCTGTCTGAATTCGCTTGAGCAATTTGATAAAGCTGTTGTCCGGCGGGAGTCGGATATTCACCTGTGATGCACGCTTGGCACAGCTTATTCGCATCCATTTCGATGGCTCTGGCGATGGAACTAACCGGTAAGTAACGTATTGAATCCGAACCAAGTGATTGAGCCATTTTTATGTGCGATTCGGCATTCAACCCCGAATCTTTAACAAACTCGGGGGCAAACAATTCTGCGATCCTTGACATGTCGATGCCATAGAAACAAGGCGCTATAATAGGGGGGCAAGCAACTCGGACATGAATCTCACGGGCACCACCAAACTTGCGGATGCGTTCGAGGAGGACTCGCATTGTGGTTGATCGCACAATTGAATCTTCAACGAGAAGTACCCGCTTGCCTCGTAAAACTTCTGGCAAAGGGGTGTATTTGGTTTCGGCTTTTTGTTTCCGCCCCGTGCTTCCTTCAATAAAGGTTCGTCCCGAGTAGCGGTTTCGGATCAGGCCTTCCAGGGAGGGAAGTTTGAGACGATAGGCCATGGCATCGGCAGCAGCCTTGCTGGTATCCGGCACTGGGACGACGACAGTATTTTCATCAAGAGGGACAGAACCATCAGCCAGTTCAAGTCGCGCGAGTTCTTCACCGAGAGCCTTCCGCGAAAGGTAAACGCTGCGTTCATCCAGGGTGCTGGCAACGTTTGCAAAATAGACCCATTCAAAGAAACAGTGAGCCTGTCGCCGACTTTCTGCAAATGTTTCGATATTAAATTCGCCATTGATGATCGTGATTGCCTGCCCTGGCAAGAGAGATTTGATGTCTTCTGGGGCAAAGCCTAAATTTAACAGTGCTACACTTTCACTTGCCGCAGCAAATAGGGGCCCTTTTTTTGCATAGGTCATCGGCTTAATCCCCAGGGGATCCCTAGCCACAATCATATCGCCCACCGCATTGATCAGCGCGAGACTATAGGCTCCATCAAACCGCTCGCCGAATTGCCTGCAGATTTCAATCAAGGAGGGTGGATTGTCTCCCGACGAGACACGACATATCTCATGCATAATAATTTCGGTGTCGGTATCGCGCGCTAAGTAATTGTCCTCGTCAAGAAGTAGTTCAGATCGCAACTTCTGATAGTTTGCCAATTGACCATTGAACGCAAAACTAAACCACTTATGTTTTTTGATGTGATGTCGTTCAAAAGGTTGTGCATAGCTGCGGTCATCCTGTCCACAAGTGGCATAGCGAACGTGGCCGATTGCTGCGCGACCGGCATATTTCTGCATCAGGCTCTCATGCTTCGCCTGATGGGACAGGCGGAAAACTTCGGTGACCGTACCGGTTTCTTTGTGGGTATCGATGAGCTGTTTGCGATGCGGGTTGAACGTCGTAAATCCGGCGGCTAGCTGACCGCGGTTTTGCACATCGAGTAGCATTCGCGGCATGAGTCGCGATACTTCTTCTGGATCGCTACAGAGCGAACTCCGCTCCTTGCTGGGGAGGTGATAAATTGCAACGACGCCGCACTCGTGATGAATTTCGCTCATAGAATCTCTGGAAAAGGCATCCTGCACACCATCACAGATGATTGGTGGGGAAAGAAGTAGTAGCCAACCACCCGGGCCACCGAGTATCCCAAGTCCCACACTAGCCATTGTACGTTGTTGAGAGACCTTCCTCAAGCGATCGCGACTTGGGGGTTTTTGGCAATCGATTGAAGGCTAGTTATTATTATTACTTTTAGATAAGGAGAGACATCGACACTCAAAGAGAATCCCTTGCCGTTGGCTCTTAAATTCTAGCGGGGTCTGGGGGGCAGTTTGCCCCTCTCACAAGGACTTTCTACTCGATTTGCCCGCTATGGTGATCTTGATAGTGGGAAACCACTGCGACACAATGAAGACTCTGGTTTTGCTTGTTGGAGGACGATTCTTTTGCCGCGATACCGCTTGAGGTCCCCAAAATGGTCTCTAGACGATTTTTAAGTCTATTTTTGTTTATCAATAAAAACTCCTGGTAGGTGTAATGGATCATGGTGGACCTCCTGCGCCAGGAAATAGCGGCAGAAGCGGACCTTTTGGTTGTCAAAGTGGGCACACGAGTGCTGACCGGAAACGATGGTTTGCTGAATTACGACCGCATTGCCAGATTGTCCGAGCAGATCCATTTGGCAATGCAACAGGGTCGCAGATTGGTTTTGGTCAGTTCAGGGGCTGTGGGTGCTGGCATGGGGCAGTTGGGTTTGAAGCAGCGTCCCACCGATTTGTCACAACTGCAGGCTGTAGCAGCGGTTGGGCAGTCGCGGTTGGTAGAGGCCTACGATAAAGCGCTCGGACACCATGGTCGCTGTGCAGCCCAGGTTCTGCTGACTGCAGAGGACATGGACGATCGGGTTCGCTATCTAAACGTTCGCAATACGCTGCTTGCCTTGATGGAATACGGTGCCGTTCCAATTGTCAACGAAAATGATACCGTGGCAGTCGATGAATTATTAGGAACTTTTGGTGACAATGATCGACTCGCTGCGCTGCTCACGCAGTTGCTCCGAGCCCCCCTCCTAGTCCTCCTTTCGGATGTTGAGGGACTATACGATGGAGCACCGGATGATCCCAAATCCAAGGTAATTTCAACTGTAACGGCGATCGATGATTCTGTAAGAAGGCTTGTCCAGCCTAGTACATTCGGGGGTGGGCGCGGGGGGATGGCGAGCAAACTCGAAGCGGCTCGTATCGCGACTGCTGCCGGGGAGAGCGTGATTCTTGCCAGCGGTTTTAAAGCGGAAAATCTCGGAGCGATTCTTTCCGGGAAGCCGGTGGGAACGCTTTTTGTTCCTCAGGGGCAGAGTGTGTCGCTACGTAAACGCTGGATTGGATACACGGTTCAACCTCGCGGGTGGCTGGTTATTGATCCCGGGGCCGAGCGGGCACTCGTTCAGCAGGGACGAAGCCTTCTCCCGATAGGTGTCGTTGCGATGCGGGGCAATTTCCAAAAAGGAGATGTGATGGTCATCGAGAATAACGTGGGATTGGAAATTGCTCGTGGGCTTACAAATTATAGTGCAGAGGATCTTGGAAAGATCAAAGGTTTAAAAAGCGATGCGATAACAGAAGTTCTATCTCATTGTCCCTATGCAGAAGTCGTTCACCGCGACAATCTGGTTGTGACCGCCCAAGAGGCATGAGAACAGTGCGACTTGGCTATCCGTTTAATGGATCATTACACGATAGGGAAGCATCGCGTTCACGGGTTGCCGGAACAGATGTTGGATAATCTCCAGGTCTACCAAGGCATTGACCCAATTGGGTGCAAGTGTTTGCAGATAGGCGTGACGAGCTTTTGTTTCGAATGACTGGCGACTGAGAAGTTGCTCCAGAAAACTTTTCGGCTTGGGTAGTATCAGCATTTTGATCTTCTTGTCTGCGGGTAAACCCGCCGCTTCTTTTGCCGCCGTGACGGCATCATGCAGGGTTCCTACTTTATCGACGAGGCCGAGTTTTTGGGCTTGTCTTCCCGTATACACTTTGCCTTCAGCCAGTTGCTGCATTTCTGCTAATTCCATTTTTCGACTCTGGGCTGCCTTAGTGGTAAATTGGTGATAGATCTCCTCCATCATTTTTTGGAGAGATTCTCGTTCACTCGTCGTATAGGGAGTAAGGATTGAAAATAAACCACTGCTCTTTCCGCGGCTGACGATGTCGGTTGTAACCCCCATTTTCTGGAAGGTGTCTCCCAGGGCGATCTTTCCGCCAATCACACCGATCGAGCCTGTAAGGGTACTTGGTTGTGCAAAGATAGTGTCGGCAGCCATGGCAATATAGTATCCACCACTAGCGGCCGTATCTCCCATGCTGGCAATGACCGGTTTTTTAGATTGTCGAATTTGGTGCCAGATGAGATCACTCGCCAATGCCGAGCCCCCGGGGCTGTCGACTCGCAGCACGATTGCTTTCACATCGTCGTTATTCGCAGCTTTTTTAAAAGCCTCGATCAATGTGTTTGCAGCGATCGTGTTTCCACCCAGAAAGCTGATTGCGCTATCATCATTCACGATCACTCCAGCAGCATAGATAAGGGCTATCTTTTCGCCACGTGCGGAGGAGGCATTGGATGAATCGTTGATCAGAAGATTCATCAGTTTCATCATCCCAGCGAAACCGGAAAAGTCAGTATCTTGTTTTTTCTTGCCATAGTTTTTGACAATTGTGACTTTGCTATTTTTCGTCCCCTCTAAAATGGCAGCATCGAATTGGTTGCTGTAAGCGATATGATCAATCAGTCCAGCCTTTTTAGCATCGGCTGCCATAAAGAGGCCGGTGTCTAATAGTTCCCGTATCCGTTGTGGATCGAGTTTGCGGGCATTGGCAATAGCACTGACGAGTTGATCGTAAAGATCACTGACGATCGATTCATATTGTTTCCGGAGTTCAGGGCTCATCGAGGAACGGGTATAGGGCTCCCCCGCGCCTTTGAAATCCCCTACCTGCAGTATCTCCGCCTTTGCGCCGATCTTTTCCAAGAGACCTTTGTAAAAATGGACCTCTGCGCGCACGCCGGTGATCAATAGCGAGCCGGAAGGTGGCATGAAAATCTCATCACAGCTACAGGCAATGAGATAATCCGTTGCAGCAGCCATTTCAAGGTCGGCATAGATTTTCATGCCTGCCGCGCGTGCGCGTGCAATGGCTCCGCGAAGTTCGTCCACCTTGCCGCGTCCAATTGAAGGGTTGCGAATCTTGAGAATAATGCCAGATATATTTTTGTCCTCTGTTGCTTTTGCAATTCGCTGCATTAAACGGGTGAGCGTGGAATCCATTGCCCCGAAAGGACTCGATTGAGTATCCGTTTCCGGAAATGAGCCTCGAACAGGGAACGACACAAGGCGGATTACTTTTTCGGTTTTCTTGCTCGGAGTGGTTGTTGATGATTGATCAGGCTGCTCTGTCGCAACTAATACTATGGGTACGAACTGGAAACTGCCGAATATCAGGCCACAAACCGCAATGGAACGCATGGAGGCAAAAGAAGGAGACATGGCAATGGTTCTCAAAAAATTCTTTACGATTGGTTTGATTTTCACATCCCGCTATCGCAATTTTAGAACGGAACGCTGTGACTTTGTTTTGGCTCAGCTTCTGGCACAAATGTAATGGTGTGCGCGAATTATACGCTCTTGTATCATTTCTGGTAGCGATTGCTGTTCTTTGGGACTGTAGCCCCTTTGCAATCGGATTGGATTTGGAGACTCTTGGGCTCAAGACACCTTGTCATTAGCCGCAGGATACTGTATATTTGAATAGTATGTCTATTTGTACACTAATTGATTTGGTTTGACGTACCGAAAAACCGTGGTTTTCGGTCCAGCAGATTCCAGAAATCCTAGATATCCGTAAGAACGAGGTGTCGCATGGTTCTCACCGATGTGCTGACGAAGCGTCAGAAAGAGGTTTACGAGTTCATTCGTGACAAAATTCGCAATCGGGGGTATGGCCCCACCGTCCGTGAAATCGGCGACGCCTTTGGAATTCGTTCCCCGAATGGGGTCATGTGCCATCTCAAGGCAATTGAAAAAAAGGGTTTGATTACGCGTGAGAAAAATATGTCTCGCGCTATCAATCTTTCCTGTGAACCGGTGGAAGAGCGAGGCTTGCCGCTTTACGGGATGATTGCAGCAGGGGTCTTACATGAAGCGGTCGAACAGAATGAACGAATTGATTTTACTGATTTATTTAACAAGAAAAATCTGTTTGCACTAAAAGTCAACGGCGATTCCATGATCGAAGATTCAATCATGGACGGCGATCATGTCATTGTTCGCAAGCAACGCACTGCCAGAAAAGGACAGATCGTTGTGGCAATTACTGAAGAGGGAGAAGCCACATTAAAACGATGGTTTCCAGAAGCAAACCGCATTCGTCTCGAACCGGCAAACTCATCGATGAAACCGATCTACGTCGATGAGGCAAAAATTTTGGGGACCGTTGTCGGCGTTGTTCGTAAGGTCGAATAAATTCATCCGACTGAGTTCATCCGACTGAGTTCATCCGACTGCCGAATCCTTCAGTACAGATTGATTCAATCGGTTATATAGTGTCTTGAGACTGATGCCGAGATCCTCTGCTGTCTTGGGTTTGTTGCCATCGTTGCGTGAGAGTGCTTGTTCAATGGCCTGCATTTCAAGATCTCGTAGCGTTAGAGTGCCAATATTCGCCAATTGTACATTTCGTGTGCGGCGAGACGCAAAATTATTTGGCAAATGCTCCGGGAGTATGGGGCCGGATTCGCATAAGATCGACGCATGTTCAATAGCATTTGCTAATTCGCGAACATTACCTGGCCAGGAGTGACGGGTAAGGACATCAATCGCCTGAGGAGAAAATATACTGGTTGTCGATGGTGTTGAGCAGAAACGTCTCAAAAGGTGCTCCGCCAGTCGTGGCAGATCTTCAATGTGGTTGCGAAGTGCCGGTAGTTCGATTTCAAAAGTGTTGATGCGAAACATGAGATCTTCACGGAAATCACCCACGTCCACCATGTCTTGAAGGTTTCGATGTGTTGCACAAAGAACCCGTACATCGACTACCATGGCGTCATTTTCACCAACGCGACGGATTTCGCCACTTTCAAGAAATCGGAGAAGCTTGGCCTGCATTGCCTTGGGTAATTCGCCAATCTCATCGAGAAAAAGTGTCCCCCCACTCGCGACTTCGAAAAGTCCTTTGCGATTATCATCGGCACCAGTGAATGCCCCTTTGCGATGACCGAATAACTCGCTTTCTATGAGGCTTTCGGGGAGGGCGCCGCAATTAATTGCCACGAAGGGTTTGTCTTCCCGCTTGCTCTGTTCGTGGAGTTCGCGTGCAACGAGTTCTTTTCCAGTCCCAGTTTCTCCAAGAATCAGTACGGTTGAGTTTGTTGGGGCTACTTTAGTTATTAAGTGTCGTACCTTTTGCATCGAATCGCTGTTGCCGACTAGGCGTGCAGGGCCTTGCAGTCGTTCGACATGGTGTTCGAGGGCGGCACACCTATTGTTTAAATCGCGTTTCTCGCGAACTTTATTCAGGACTGCTTCGAGTTCAATTCGCTTGCATGGTTTGGTCAGATAATCGAAGGCACCATAACGTAAGGCGGCAATCGCAGTTTCGGTCGAAGACTTTCCAGTAAGTACGATAACATCGGCGTCCGGCATCAATTCCGAAGCTTGTGCCATAACACCAATGCCATCGATACCAGGCATATTGAGGTCTAGCAAAAGGCAGTCAAAGGTGTTCCGCTCCAGTGCTGCGACAGCAGTTAAGCCATCTGGGCAGACAGTGACTTCGTGGCCCATTTCGCGGAGTTCCACGCTCATTAGCTCTTGCAGAGATTTTTCATCATCAGCAAATAGCAGTTTCAACCCGGTTGTTGATTTGTCAGCGATTTCAAGACTCCTTTTTTTGTGCTTGGTATCTCTTCTGTTCGTTGTACCTAACTACCGACATCTTAAGTGTTCTCAAGTGCTTTGAGTGTGCTGTTGGTTCACGCCGCTTGGTAGTGGATGCCCTTTGATTTTTCTTTTGCCCCTGCCAATGGCAAGAAAACGTGAAACTGTGACCCTCTTTCAAGGCCTTCACTCTTTGCTTCCAGTCGCCCTCCATGCCCCTCAACGATGCGATACGCAATAGAGAGTCCCAGTCCTGTTCCTTGGCTGCCTCTCCGTTGGGTGAAGAAAGGTTCAAAAAGATTCTGCTGTACCTCTTCGGTCATACCACAACCATTATCTGAGACGGCAATGTCTGCCATGCCTTCACAAATTCCTAAGGTCAGAACAATATTGCCCTCACTATCGATGCTATCCATGGCATTCGTTATCAGATTGAGAATGACTTGTTTGATTTCCTGGGGATTGACGGTTGCTATTACTGATTTACAGGGAGCAAGCTCAATATTTTTTTGTTGGGCCTTGATCAAAGGTCGAACCATTTCAACCACGCCTTGGACCAATTCGCGCAAGTCAGTATTTTCTTCAATCCCATTGCCGCATCTCGAAAAATCTAAAAGGCGAGCAGTAATTTCCTTGCAGCGGAATGCTTCTTCCTGAATCATTCGTAGATACTTTTGTGCCGCGTCTGCTTGTTCTTGCTCCATGGCAGTATTCTTATCCAGTCGCTGCTCAAGCGATTCGGCGCAAAGAGCGATTGAGGCCATAGGATTATTAATTTCGTGAGCAACACCTGCAGCCAGGAAACCGACGCTCGCGAGCTGTTCAGTACGTACCATTTGAATCGTATTTTGTTTGACCTTGTGATCGAGGTTATTGCATATCGTCTGAAATCGATCGGTCATGTCATTCATAGCCCTAGCAAGCTCTGACATTTCATCATGGCTTCGCAGATGAATGCGGTGATTGAAATCACCGGAGGCAACGCGCCGTGAGCCCTCAATGAGTGATGCTAAGGGTTTGAATATCCAAATAATGAATAGTCTAATGAGCAGGAGAGTCATGATCGTAGCGAGCAGAATACAAGTCCATGTGGTAACAATGAGAGTCCTATATTGAATGCGGACATCATCTGCAAGGGTCTTCATCCGGGTATGCAAATAGCTGGGAAGATCCACACTGAATTGCTGAAGGTTTTGTAAATACTCATCGATTTGATGAACCTGCACTTCATCACTGGTCCATTTGGGATCACGTGTTATGCTGCTGATGTGTGAAAGAATATTTTCTATTTTGTTCGCAGTCTGACGTTCAGCATGACTATGCCCAATACCGGAACTATTCCATTCGTTACCGGTCAATTGTTTCCGGTACTGGATCAAAGTCTGCTCGAATGTTTGTAAGGATAGACCAAATTGCTCACTTAAAATGGGAAAGCGACCATCGAGTGCGAGCTTTCGAGAGCTTTTGCGATGGACGCTGTGTAATTGGCCAATTTCAGTGAGCGTGACACGAAGATCTGTCACCTGCTGGCCAAGCACGGTAGCGAAAGGCAGTTCATTCGCACGACGGCTCATGCCCTTGACCATACTTCGATACGAATACAAGCCCCAAAGACCCGCTGCTGAGAGTGTGGTCAAGAGGACCAGCAACAACAGAAGCATGAGACACAATTTGTACCGGATGGGCCATTTAGCGAGCAACGGCGACCTCCTTGTCGCTCGTAATTTAGTCTGCAACACCACCAAACAGTCTGTCTAGGGAGCGCACATTTCGAGTCGCTGAGTTTAGCATTCGCTTGGCTGGGAAACAACCGGAAGCTGCTTGGGGATGCTAGCAATGAAGTCATCTTTTGGACAGGCAATCATACATCGTACGTATTTTAATACCGCATAACTTTTCTGATAAGAAAACCACTCCAGGCCAACAGTGTTATGTTGCCCAGCCAGACACTGTAAGGGGGCAGTTCGCCATTTTTTGCCTGCTCGATACTGACCATCAATATCGGATAATAGACGATAAGAATTGGTAGAAAGCAAAGGAAAAAGGTAGTCCAGAATTCACCGTGCCGTCGTAGGATCGCTAAAGGAGCGCCGACAGCGACGAAACACAGGCAGCTAAAGCCCGCGGCCCATCGCCGATGTGGTTCGGTGTTGAGGCGAAAAATCCTTGACTTCTCACTAGCGATTCCATGGCTTAGCGATGCGCCCGCAGTGAATAACTCCTCGAAATTTCCTGATGCCATTTTAAAGGTGGCAATCGCCGCGAGTTGCTGTTCGGAAACTTCGACACGCTGGTTTTGGTTGCTGACTTCCTTGGGAATCTCGCTGAGCGCCATTTGCGAGGGACTGCCTCGCGACTGCGATTTTCTTGCGGCACGATTTAAAGGTATGACACGTTCGATGGTGTCGGGAAATATACCTTCCACACCACCGCCGACCGCACTCCCGTTGTGCATTAAGATGGTAAGAGAGCCATTCTCCACATCGGAGTGAAGTTCTGCCCATTCAGCACGAATAACAATTCGCGGAGATGGTCCAGATGCCTTAAATGTCAGTGTTGGTCGCATCAAGCGTTTGCCTCGGACCGATTTCACATTGATCGAAAACTGATCAGTATAATGTGATCCATGATTTCTCAGGCGACTGTACGCAACCTCCTCAATGGACTCCAGAACAATACGCTGTACACCCCGTCGTCCCCAGGAGACAGCCAGATCATTCAGCCAGACAGCAGCGAAACTAAGCAGTACGAAGGCGGCAAAGCTTGGCCAAAGGATACGCCAGGGCGAAATGCCGAGCGCTTTGGTTGCAACTATTTCATTTGAAGAAGCTAAGCGTCCGAACACCAAACAAGCGGCAAAAAGAGAGGTTGCAGGGATCGCAAAGCGCAAGGCATCTGGGAGGATGTATGGCAGTAAATCAGTGATCTGAGAAAATTGAAGCCCTTGTTGGTGAAGTTCGCGAATAATTACAAACAGTAACATGACTGTTGTGATTGCACTTATGGAAATCAGAAAGACAGCCAGAAGCTGCGAGAGAATATATCGCGTGAAGATGTACATAAAATGTCAATGGAAATCAGTGATTGCTGCAAGGAAATGGTGACAGGTGTTATTTTGCGGCTGCCCCGAAAAGGGTCAATACGAATTCAGCCACAATGTCTCTAATCAGAGCGTCCCTAATCAGAGTAAATCGACGTGGGAGTCGCTCGTCTGCTCTGCTGTATTACGGTTTTTGAACGCCGCATACAAAAAAGAAATACCTTGGCAATAGTGTAAAATGCTATTTTTTAAATCATGGTTGCTCATGGCTTCGCGTGCTCGTTCCATCATCGAGTCGTAGGTCTGCCATTCCACTTCGAGTTCCATTTGTTTGGCGGTTTGTTTCAGCTCAGTTGCCATATTTGCAAAATTTTCAGCAGTATTGATTGAGGGATTGCAGTCATAGCTGCGATGCGGTGCTTCCCCAAGCATTTTTACAGGTTGCATCACAGTGGTGTCTTCGGACCCATGATCCAATGCCTGTAGTATTGCGACGATAACAGCGACGATTGCACCAATAACAAAAGGAATCGCATAGATTGGATCGTCTGGCACCAAAAATGGTAACGCAATAGCCAGAAATGAGAATATTGCCGCTGCAATCCAAGCGATGGGAAGCCCTTTGGATGCATTATTGTCTGCGCTATCACGATCGCTTTGGGCGACAGGAGGATGATCGACCTGGACCACAGTAACTGAGATATTGTCTGGACCTCCACGGAGATTTGCCATGTCGATGAGCGTACGCGTTGCTTCTTCCGGTGGCATACAGCCGAGAATGGTACCTATTTGCTGATCACTGATAGGTCCCGTCAATCCATCGCTACAGAGCAAATAAACATCACCGGGAAAAATTGGAAAAGGTCCTTCCAGATCGATCTGCACGGACCGATTGGGTCCCAGGGATCGAGTGATAATATTTTTCGGTAAATGCATTTCCGCTGCCTCTGCCGATACCCGTCCGGCAGCCTGCATTTCCCAAACAAGACTGTGGTCGAAGGATAGTTGGTCCAACTGTCCGTTCCGTAATCGATAGATACGACTGTCACCCACATGCGCTACAATCGCTCCCTCCGGGAGCAGGAGTAGTATGCTGCAGGTAGTCCCCATTCCCTGGAATTCCAGATTTGCCTGTCCTCGCTGAAAAATAATATTGTTCGCTTCGATGATTGCCTGTCGCAATGCCACAACAGGTTCGGAATCCAAATCTTTGGAATAATAATGCGGGATACTGTCTGCTGCTAATTTGCTAGCCAATTCCCCAGCGGCATGAGCCCCCATGCCATCAGCGACCAGGAATAAATGCCCCCGTTGTCTCCAGAATGTTTCATCACTCGAAACCAGGGAATTTAAAGAATCCTGGTTATTCTTGCGACGCATTCCCGTGTCTGTGAGCGAAGCAAAACGAATACACCGTTCGAATTGAGGGAATTCCTTCGTCATACTTAGCAACACATAATTTCTAGAAGGGAGAACAAGCTCTTCTGTTTTTTATGCTCTTCCACCGTCCGATACAAAAGCAGCGAGTCTTTTCTTCCGGTGGCTTGTTAACCGCTGGTAAGCTAGCGGATCCATTTCCAGCGAAAGCTTTTAAGTAGATGCTAGCGTTTGAACCAGTCTATTCTAGCGGCCTTATCTTCCCGGGCCAGACGGTTAAAGCACGCCTGTGAATAAAGGACCGAAATATCGGTCTGGATGGGTTGGCAGGCTGCAACTATACTCCGGCCCATTTTTATACCTCGGCACAGTGATGGCCCGAGATACGTATCTGAGGCCTTTTGGGGAATCGGTGCAATCCTATTCGGTGAATATTATGGACCTTAGACCTAAGAGTTCGTCAAGATTAAAGATCTTGGTGTTCTTTTTGATGGGTAGCTTTGCAGTTCCAGGCTGTATCCAACGCCGTATGACAATTTGTTCGAATCCTCCTGGGGCATTAGTGCGGGTCGATGACGTTGAAATTGGTACGACGCCCGTTTCAACGAGTTTTGTTTATTACGGTACTCGCAAAGTGCAATTAAGCAAGCCAGGCTATGAAACCATAACGATTCTTCAGCCAGTCCGCACACCATGGTATCAGTGGCCAGGGATCGATTTCTTTAGCGAACATTTTGCACCAGGCAAGATTCATGATGACCGCCAGTTTAGCTATAATTTGCAGCCAGCTCAGGCAGTGCCCACAGACCAACTTCTGGAGCGTGCCGAACAACTTCGAGAAGAGGCGGATGTTTTAAACCCAACGGAGGCGATCTCCGGCGGGCAGTTGCCAACGACGGTTGTCCCACTCCCCACACCACCACCAAGCCAGCCATCATTTGATCCGAGGTCATTGCCGGCAGATGGCCGTTTGCCGTTTTAGTTGACGCCAAAAACAGGATGCTTTTGGATTGTGGGTAGCTAGAAATCCGGTCGAATATGAACCGATTTCAATAGGGTTGGATTGGCGTCGGCTCCAATGGAACGGTTCGCCAATTCGCAGGCGGTCGGAGATCGTCCCTCCAGGTCATCGGTGGTTCCTCAGAGATTTCAAAGTTTGGATACTTTGTTCGATCTTTTTTATGATGGATCGCCCCGGCGAGCCCCAATTGCGAGGGATTCCTTGCAATCTTGTCCGAAAAGACTCGAATGTCTCCCAGAATCGGTTTAAGCTCCGTGCTGACGCGTTCGATGTTCAAGGCAGCACGGTTAAGATTGTTGTAGAGTTCCGGATTATTCAATAATTGGCCAATGGTGCCATCCTGGCTGTTGATGCGTTTGGTAAAACCGAGCAACTGGTTCATGACTTCATCAAATTTTCCCAGACTCGATTCAAAGTTATGGACAATTTCCGCGCCTTGTTCTCCAAGAGGACCTGTGAGTCCCTCCAGATTTTCCAAATTGCGATCAGCGAGTTCTACCGCATGTTGAATGTTCGCCAGTGTCGTATGTGTCTGGTCCATGATGCCAGGTATGTCGGCTAGGCCCTTTTTTAGTTTTTCTTGCATCGCCTCGTCGCCGAGAATATGGTTCAACTTGCTCATGGTTGTATGAATGCTATCAAGAGTGTCTTCTGACTTGGTGATGATCCGATGGAATTGTTTTTCATCATGATCGGTGAACATCTTATTTAATTGTTCTCCCAATTCACCGAATTGTTCACCAGCAGAACTTACGGAATTTAGTGTTTTTCGTAAATCATGTTCTAAGCTACCAAGCATTTCGAGAGGGTTGCGACTCGAATATCCTGTGATTACCGCTTCCTTGGGAATGAGTTTGGTGCTTGGCGTGACGCCTGGAACAAATTCGATGAAAGCGTTTCCGAGCAGCGAACTATTGTTTATTTCACATCGCTCATTCTCATAGATCTGAGTACCCGTATGAAGGCTTAGGGTCACCATGACGTCGGGAGAGTTCTTCACAAACGCGACCTTGCTGACACGTCCAACAAGAATTCCACTTTTTCGAACAGGTGTTCCTTTAGCCACGCCCGGCGCGTTGTCAAATCGCACCTGGATGGTTTTCCCCATTTGCAATATCGACGGAAAATCGCCAAATAAAACAATGAGGATGGCGGTCAATATGAGGGCAGAGATTACGACAATGCCGACTCTCGCCTGTACAGCGCGTTCATCCATAATAGGTATCTAGCCTGGTGGTAAATAGTTGTTGTCAATAATTGTCACAAAGGAATCTTGTCGTCTAATGGACGGGCGTGTCTATGTCAGTCTATTTCCAGAGCCATCTCTTCAATCCGAGTTCGCGCTTCACCATGAACAAATTGAGTGACTCGCTCGTCACTTGTATTTTCTATAGAGTCTGGTGGTCCATCAAAAAGAATTTGCGGTTCATCTCTTTCTAAACGCGTTAATGGATAAAGCATAATAACTCGATTGGCCACTTTTCTTGCTGTCCGCATGTCATGTGTAACAACAATGCTTGTGACTGGATTGTGCGACCGTGTTCTCAGGATTAGTTCGTTAATAACATCGCTCATAATCGGATCCAGCCCCGTTGTTGGTTCATCGTACAAGATGACTTCAGGGGCCATCGCCAGTGCCCGAGCAAGTCCAACTCGCTTTCGCATGCCGCCCGACAACTCCGCAGGTTTTTTGTTGATGATGGATTTCGGTAAACCCACCTCTGAAAGACGCTTTACGACTGTCTTCTGCATTTCAGAGGGAGTGCGACTATTATGTTGCCTCAGGGGGAATGCGATGTTTTGGGCTACCGTCATGCTGTCGAATAGTGCAGCACCTTGGAAAACAAAGCCAAATCGCATTCGCAGTCGAGTCATTTGTTTCTCGTTAAGATCTGCCAAACTCTGCCCGTCAAATGTTACGGATCCTGATGTTGGTCGGATCAGGCCAATAATTGTTTTCATTAAAACGGTCTTACCACACCCGCTTTCTCCAATGATTGCTAGCGTATCTCCACGTGATACAGATAAAGTGATGTTTCGAAGAACAGTTTGCGCACCAAATTGGATGGTCAAATTCTGAATATCGATCAAGGGTGCTTGGTCGTTTGTGTCTTTTGTGGACATTGTCAATGTATTGAGTACATGGTTAGAAAATATAACTACCGGCAGGCCAGAGCATTTTGTGGATGCCTATGAGTAAAATTCCAAGGAATAAATCCAAAACAATAATTGCCACAAAGGCATGGACAAATGCTGCTGTTGCCGCCCGTCCAACGCCTTCGGCACCAGGATCACAGTGAAATCCACGGTAACAGCCAAGTATGGCAATCGCGATGCCAAAAAATAAACTTTTGAAGATGCCGCTAAACAGGTCATAGAGTCCAACGACAGAACGAGAGTTGTGCCAGTAATAAAAAGCATCGATATCAAGAATAAAAATGCTGTAAAATGCTCCTCCCACAACACCCATGAAAACGGCAACTACTGTCAGGGCAGGAATCAGACATAGGCAAGCCAATAATCTAGGGACAACGAGATATTGAATCGGGTTGGCACCCATGCTTGCTAAGGCGTCAATCTGTTCGGTAACCCGCATGGTCCCCAGTTCGGCAGCCATTGCACTGCCGACCCGGCCCGCAAGCATCGTTCCGGCAAGAACAGGCCCCAACTCGGTTACCAAGGACATGTTGATCACGCCGCCCAATCGCGTTTGCAGGCCAATATGGGCAAACTGCGAATAACTTTGGACCGCTAGGACCATGCCGATGAAGGTTCCTGTCAAGGCAACCACCGGGAGGCTACGGACACCAACCTGATAAAAATTTGGTAAGAGTGTTTCTTTTTTCGGGACACGGGTGATGAGCCAGGAAATCGTCTGCATGGCGAAAAAGAAAACACTACCCACCGATGTAATCCAGTTGAGTGCGACGGCTCCGATATCGGCTACCGAATGGATGAGCCAAAGATATAACTTGGCTATCAAACTAGATTTTTCAGCAGTGGTTTCCGCGCTAGGTGTCATTGCAGGAGCACTCAGATCTAGTGAAAAGGGGCCTTACCCACGCCTGTGCGCGGAGCGACTTCTTCTCTAATGTCGACCTAGAGAGTTTTCGGCTTGAGAAAAGTTTGCCGAATCAGAGGGATGGTGAATCTGGGCAAAAGAGGCGGTGTTGTACTCTTCGCCAATCCCCTTCCAATCAGGTTGGCTCAAGAGTGCGCTTCTTAAGCTGTGGCGAGACGTCGCCATGGTGGCCTTTGTCGCACGAGATGTGGTTTATTGCTCAAGCTGGTGTAAGAACACCAGAATGTCGTGCAGAGGCGTTTGAAATTCGCTTTGGCCGGGATGGGCTTGGACTAAACGGCTTAGTTCCCGTTTGGCCTCTAGGAGATTTTCCTTTGCCGAATGGCGATCATTCGATTCCATTTGAATGCGACCGAGTCGACCGAGCGTCACAGCGTAATTGCGGGAATACATGGGGTTGTCCGGATGAAGTACGATCAGCTTTTTCCAGTTTGTGAGTGATTGTTTGCATTGTGTGATCGCTTTGGCAATTTGTCCGGATGCTCGAAGTGCGTCACTCCAACGGGCATATAGGTCGGCAATACGGGCATCATACGTATCCGTTGTGGCTATGTCTGACGGCAGAAGTTTGTGGGCCCGCTCGCCTTTTTCGTACCAAGAGAGAGCATGATCTGGTTCTTGGTCATGTGAATAAGAGTTCCCCATATCGCAGCATACATTGACCATCATCCCAATATATTTCGTCTCCAGATTCTTTACTGGGCTGTCGCAATAGGTCTGAATTTGAGTGGCTGCCTTTTCCAAATATTCATTGTAACTACTCGATTTTCCATCGAGTAGATCCAGTTGGGCCAAGTTATAGTAGCAAGTACCTAACGCGGTGTGTGTCTCTGGATCATCAGGCCCTTTTTCGAGAAGCGCCAGGAGTACCTTTTCTGCTTCATGCAGATGCTCGCGCGCCAAATTAAAATGCTGTCTCTCCCCCTCACGAATCCCGATGTCTGCCAAACTTGAGGCGTATTTCTTCTGATACAGGGGGTTGCTGGGCGAACTGCTTACCAATCGTTTTCGTAGGTCAGCCACTTCCCGACACACGTCAATCGATGCTTGTATGTTCCCTGTTTGAATAAGGCCATGTCCCACTGATTCAAGGTACTCGCTTAGTTGATATTTTAGTTTATTATCGTTCGCGTCACGTTTAAGGTGTTGCCTTTGAATTTCCACAGCCGCTTGAAATGAATTCAGGGCAGCAGATAGATCTCTTTGAGAGACTTCAATTCGCCCTTTTTGATAATAAGCCGCCGCCAAGTTTTTTCGAAGTCGTGGATCAGAGTCAGACTTCGTAATAATACTTTGATAATAATTAAATAGCCTGTCATAAAGTGGCTGATAGTTTTCTCGTCGGATTACAGATGGTTTCTTCTGTTCGTCATAAAGTTCTTGTGCGAGAGCATCGACAGCATTCCTAGCCTCCTGAAGCTGCTTATGAGAAGTTCCGCGAAGAGCTAGGGCTCGCGAGTAACGGATTGCACCAAGACCTACGAGGATCAGTACAATCGTTGAAATAATGATGGCCGTAGCCAAAGGTCGAGGATCTCGCCGCCATTGTTTTCGGATTTCGGACAAGACGCCTGTGCGGCGTGCCCGAATTTGTTTGCCTTCAAGATAACATCCAAGGTCATCGGCTAAATCATCAGCAGTGTCATATCGATGAAAGGGATTCTTCTGCAGACATTTCATGCAGATCGTTTGCAAGTCCCAGTCAATATCCATATTCAGATTACGTGGTGGCGTAGGGTCCTCTTCAATCAATTGCCGAAGCGTTTCTGATGTACTGGATGCGGAAAAGGGTGGTCGGCCACATAGCATGGCATAAAGAGTTGCTCCGAGCGCATAAATATCACTTTGTTGAGTTACTGATGATGCATCACGCGCCTGCTCAGGGGCCATGTACGAAGGAGTGCCAAATGTTTTTCCTGCCGAAGTGAGGGCATCGGGTCGGTCTGAAACTTTGGCCAGTCCAAAATCAAGCACCAACGGTCGGTCGGAGTCATCCTCCACTAAGATGTTGTCGGGTTTCAAATCTCGATGCAATATTCCATTCCGATGTGCAAAGGCGATTGCTCTGGCGACCTTCTCGAGATAAGTGGCTGCCAAACGATTGTCGATAGGACGTTGTGCAATAATTCGGCCGAGGCTTCTTCCGCAGATATATTGCATCGAGAAAAAACTCTGGCTGTTGATTTGACCAACGTCAAAGACACGGACAATATTATCGTGCTGGAGTTTTGTGGCGGCTTGAATTTCTCGCTGAAAGCGTTCGGTTGCGTCACTCGAACTACAATCCAAGAAATAGCTACGGAGAATCTTAACTGCCACAATGCGAGGAACACTAAGTTGTCGGGCTCGATAAACAATGCCCATCCCACCACGGCCCAACTGCTCAAGCAATTCGAAGTCGCCAAAAGTAAATGGCAGTGTTAAGAGAGTCCCGTCTAAACAATCGGGGGAAATGGTAGCACCTGGAACATCAGAATCACTCTGTTGTGCTTTTTCCAGTAAAGGAGCCATCTCAATGCGATCGAGATTGAGCTGTGGAAATCTCGCTTGGCAGGTTTCCAAATTCAGCGGTACATCAAACTGCTTGCGGACGAGACATTCCTGCTTGAGTAAGCGGAGGATGATCTCTGGCGAGTTGAGTTGCTTGTAGCGTGCTACATAGGATTCCACTGTTGGTGGTTGCTCCGCCGTCGCCAAATCGTCCTCTGGGGGGCCGGATGCATTTGCAAAGCATTGCTTCCAAGCCATTTCTATTTCAATATGAATGAGTTCCTCGAGTGTTCCAAGATAGTGCGGATCATCTTGGTCGGGCAAAAAATCTTTAAGATGTGGTGCCTTTCCCCGAATCCAGGCCCGTTCAAACTGTCGTCGCCGATCTTCGTCGATCGGTTCGGGTTGCAGAGGCTCACTCATGGCGCGGAGGATTCAAGCAGGTTCTTTTTCCATCGGGTCTGTATGCGGCCAATAATCCTGCGAACAGTCCGCTCGGAACAACGTAATTGTTGGGCAACTTCGTTGTTGGTATTCTGCTCAAGTTTTAATATGACAGCCGTTCGTTCTTCATCATTGAGAAGGCCAAGCAATTGCTCTAACTGATCCGCAAATTCGATTGCTTCTGCGGGAGTCGGTTCGGGCGAAATGATGTGTCCCGCGCGGGACAGTGCTTGGTCAACTGCGGGGTGTCGTTCTTGATTGATTGCTCGTTTTTGTCGTCCGTGGAATCGTGCCTGCTGCCGAACCTTTGTTAGCGTAATAGCACAAAGAAGCCGCCACAAACTTTCAGCATCCGAAAATTCAAATTGACCTTCTTGAACTCGTCGGAGAAATGTACGACATGCGGACTGCACGACATCCTCAGCTCCCACGCGACGCCTGAGGCCTGAGGAAAGATGCTGCGACGCAAGACGCTGCAGGCGGTCTCCATACAGGTTCCAGAATTGTTGCTCTGCGTCGGTGTCAGCCTCAACAAGACGCACCATCCAGGCATGCCAATCAGCGTCATTTTCCATGTTCGGATTACTCCTGGCAGGTAGTTACTGAAAAATATCGTAACGAAACGGTCAGTGCGATTCAAATCATCGAAACTTTACCGAAAAACTTAGCCATTGTATGACTCAGCTTTTTGCCTGGAAAATGCAATGATCAAGCGCAGGACATTACCAATGCAAATCCTGCCGTTTGCTCACTCTTTCGATTCTGGTGGTGGTTCGTCTTCACTTTCGCCGGCAACTGCGCCGACAGGCTCCTCCCCAGAATCCGTTTTCTTTTCACCTGAGAAATCAAGGCGTTTTACTTTGCCTTCATCATCCTTGTAGACATCGACCAAGATGTGGTTCTTCCCCTCGAACTCGCCTTTTAATAGCTCCTCAGAAAGCGGATCCTCGACATAGTGTTCGATGGATCGGCGCAAAGGTCTCGCTCCAAAATCTAAATTAGATCCCTTTTTGATTAAGAAACTCTTCGCTTCATCGGTCAATGTAATATTGAAACCACGGTCAAGTAATCGCTCGCGGACCTTAGAGAGTTCTAGGCCAATGACATCTTTGAGATCTTCAGCAGTGAGATGTCGAAAAATTATCACATCGTCGATACGGTTGAGAAATTCGGGCCGGAAGACTTTTTCGATTTCATCATTGACGCGAGTCTTCATGCTGTCGTAAGAGGCATTATCGTCCGGTTTTTGAAAGCCTAGTGAGCTTTCATTTTTAATGGCTTCGGCGCCAGCATTGGTTGTCATGATCAGAATACAATTTCGAAAATCAACATTACGCCCAAAACTGTCTGTCAGGCGTCCCTCTTCCATAACCTGCAGCAGCATATGAAAAACATCAGGATGTGCTTTTTCTATCTCATCAAGTAACACAACCGCATAGGGGCGCCGTCGAATCTTTTCGGTCAGTTGGCCACCTTCTTCAAATCCAACATAACCTGGAGGTGCGCCGACGAGTCGGCTCACATTGTGCTTTTCCATATATTCGCTCATGTCCACCTGGATGAGCGCCTCGTCATCCCCAAACATAAACTGAGCCAGTGCTTTGGCAAGTAATGTTTTACCGACACCAGTCGGGCCAGCAAAAATGAAGCATCCAGTAGGACGCTTTGGATCTTTGAGACCGCTGCGACTGCGACGGACTGCTTTCGAAATAGCAGTTACTGCTTCATTTTGACTGATAACCCGTTTATGTAAGTCTTTTTCCATTTCCATCAGACGTAAACTGTCTTCGGTTGTCATCCGGGTAAGCGGAATTCCCGTCATCTTGGAAACGACCTCGGCAATCACATCCTCATCGACCACACCATCGGTTTCACGCGATTTTTCTCTCCACTCCCGTGTAATGGTTTCTTTCTTCTTTTTTAGCTTGTCAGCAGTATCACGTAAGCGGGCGGCTTTTTCAAAATCCTGATTGGCTACCGCTTCCTCTTTATCTTTGTTCAGCCGCTCGACTTCTTCATCGATCTCTTTAAGATCGGGCGGGCGTGTCATCGCCTTTAGGCGTACTCGAGCTCCGGATTCATCAATAACGTCAATGGCCTTGTCAGGCAGGCAGCGACCAGTGATATAGCGATCTGACAGTTCAACAGCAGAGACAATTGCATCATCAGTAATCTGAATTCGATGATGTGTTTCATAGCGGTCACGAAGGCCTTTAAGAATTTCAACAGTTTCGGTTGCGTTAGAGGGCTCAACCATGACAATTTGAAATCGCCGATCCAGCGCGCTGTCTTTTTCAATATATTTTCGATACTCGTCGAGCGTCGTTGCACCAATGCATTGGATTTCACCGCGTGCGAGAGCTGGTTTTAACACATTGGAAGCATCAATGGCTCCTTCTGCACCACCTGCACCGACAAGTGTATGGAGCTCATCGATAAACAAAATGGTGTCTTTTGTGCGACGGACTTCATTCATTACCGCCTTGATGCGTTCTTCGAACTGCCCGCGATATTTTGTGCCGGCAACCATCATGGCAAGATCCAAGACAACAATCCGTCGGTCGCAGAGTAGTTCTGGAACGTTGCCCTCGATCACTCGCTGAGCAAAACCTTCAACAATCGCCGTTTTTCCAACACCCGCCTCACCGAGAAGTACAGGGTTGTTTTTGGTGCGACGGCAGAGAATTTGAATGGCTCGCTCAATTTCTTTTTCTCGGCCGATCACAGGGTCAAGTTTTTTTTGTTCCGCCAAAGCCGTCAGATCGCGCCCGAAACTGTCGAGTGCTGGGGTCTTCGATTTTCCACTTTTGCCACTACTTGCCGGACTACTCCCGCCCCTTTCACCACCACCACGTTCAGAGACTTCGCCGGTTTCCAGGCCATGTCCGAGAAGATTTAGCACCTCTTCACGGACCTCTTCCAGTTTGAGCCCTAAATTCATCAGGACTTGGGCTGCAACGCCTTCTTGTTCGCGGAGAAGACCTAAGAGGATGTGCTCGGTGCCCACATAGTTGTGATTTAAGTTGCGAGCTTCCTCCATGGAATACTCAATGACCTTTTTAGCGCGAGGTGTCTGTGGCAGCTTGCCCATGGTTACCATGTCCGGACCACTCTGGACCAACTTTTCAACCTCTAGTCGAATTTTGCGCAAATCAACATCAAGATTTTTAAGCACGTTGGCTGCGACACCGCTCCCCTCCTTGATCAGGCCAAGGAGTATATGTTCCGTGCCGATGTATTCGTGGTTGAATCGCTGTGCTTCTTGGTTTGCGAGTTGCATCACCTTTCGGGCGCGATCCGTAAATCGTTCGTACATAAGTTTTCTCCATCTCCTGCAATGTCGCGAACGCATCCCAAACAGCCAGAGTGACAATTGGTGATCGACAGCTTGCATGGATGCTGGGCTGTCGAGGTACCACTCAATGGGTGGTGCTGATTCACCTTAAACTGAGCTTGGGAAGCCACCGCTCAAATTCCACCGAGCGGCCACTCAATGTATCAATCCTAGTTATTGCTTTTCTACATGTTAGTGGGCTAGTCTTGCCCTTGCCTGGACGCCAAACATTGTCGTCCCGCCGTCAAAATTGTAACCCTCTGGGCAGGTGGAATCAAGGCAACTATCGATTGTTCTTGGAGTTAGGCGCAATGTATGCCACCGATTAAAGCCATCATGGAATTGTACGCAGGCAAAAGACTTAGTCCATCATCGTCGGGTTTTCTAGAGGAGATTTATCCCACTCTCTAGCCCCAGTTTGCCGGGGGACTATACGGAATTATCAGATAGGACAAACTAGAGGTATAGAGATGTCGCCGGATTCCATGCACCAATATCACCTCTCACGGAGTGGACTATTGGCCGTGTAAGCATCATTGGCCACGTACTGCTTGGTTTTTTGCCGTGTTGAAAGATAGTGTATATCGACTTCTGGATGCGACCGCTAATCGGGCTGGTGAAGCGTTGCGCGTTATCGAAGACTACGCCCGTTTCATTCTCGATGATGCCCTTTTGACTGGAGAATGGAAGCGACTGCGACATGATCTAACCGCGGTCTTGCAGCCGATTCCAATGTCGACTCGTTGTGCCATGCGTGAAACAGAATGTGATGTTGGGGCGAACTTGTCGGTGCCAGAGGAGCGCAAACGATCCAATGTATGGGAGTTGGCCAGGGCAAATATATCGCGCCTCCAACAATCGTTGCGTAGCCTGGAGGAGACAGCAAAGCTTATTGATGCCGATTTAGCTGCCGAGTGTGAATCACTCCGCTACCGCAGCTATACAGTGTCAGCAGCAATGGAGACAACGCAGAATAGTTGCTTGCGATTAGAAACAATTCGTCTCTGTGTCCTGGTTGATGGTTGTTCGTCACTCGATAACTTTTGCAATCTGGTTCAGGTCTTGATTGAAGCTGGAGTTGGTGCCATCCAACTCAGAGACAAATCGGCCAATGATTGCGATCTTTTGGAGCGATCCCGCTTACTTTCAGAACTAACTGCTGGTCATCGGACCCTATCCCTTATCAACGATCGTCCTGATCTGGCTGTTCTTGCCGGCGTCGACGGTGTCCATGTGGGCCAAACCGATTTTCCGGTTAGGGCGGTGCGCCGGATTGTGGGCGCAGACTGTTTGATCGGAGTATCAACCCACTCTATCGAACAGGCGCGGCAGGCGGTTCTTGACGGGGCAAATTATTTGGGTGTCGGCCCGGTCTTTCCCTCACCGACCAAATCGTTTGAGACTTTCCCAGGACCAGCTTTGCTGAAACAGGTTGCTGGTGAGATCAGTTTGCCGTCCTTTGCGATCGGTGGGATCGATCAGCAGAATGCGAATTTGGTCATCGAATCAGGATTCGATCGTTTGGCAGTTGCTTCGGCGGTCACCGCGGCTTCCGATCCGGCACAAGCGGTTGCTCAATTACGAGAGTTGCTCGAAGTTTCAGCCGCTAGGTGATAGTGTGGATTTTAAAAAGACCAGTTTTCACCACACTCAGAGAACCGAGATGGCAAGGCAACCATACTCCTTACCAAACGCTACGACGCTATTCTCAAGCTTTCTCTCCCTCGAGGTCTCCCAGACGAGAATCCCGTCGATTATCCGACACGAATGGTCATATCGCAACTGAGGCCACCCGCTGCCGGGAGATATGCACTTCGACAATAATCCATCACCATTCGGTGTGCACTGAATCGCCATGCCAACGAACCGATCGAATGCATCATCATCGTAATCCACTGGCGAGGCAGGCCATCACTGTCGCAGTCATAGAAGGTGGGGATCACCTGATTTTTGAGAACCTGGTAGAGATCCTCGGAATCGCGATGATCGGCGACTTCATCGGAAGCGTGGGTACGGCCTTCCCCGATCGCGAAACCGTTCATTCCGTTGTAGGCCTCCGCCCACCAACCATCGAGTACGGAACAGTTCAGGCCGCCATTGAGAATGACTTTTTGCCCACTCGTCCCCGACGCTTCTAGTGGACGGCGCGGGTTGTTCAGCCAGACATCCACACCTTGCACTAGATGCCGTCCTACGTTGATATCATAATCTTCGACGAAGACCACCTTGCCAGAAATTTTTGGGTCATGTCGTAGACTATCGATCTGTTGGATAAAACGCTTCCCGGGTTCGTCTGCCGGATGTGCTTTCCCGGCAAAGATAAATTGCACGGGCCGATCGGTATCGTCCAGTAATTCATAAAGTCGCTCGATATCCCACATGAACAGGTTGGCTCGTTTGTAGGTTGCAAACCGTCTGGCAAAACCGATTGTGAGGGCATTGGGGTTGAGGACATTACGGGCTGCCTCGACAGCCTCATCGCTTTCTCCGCGACGTCGGCATTGACGACTTACCCGGCGGCGAACAAACGTGAGCATTAAATTTTTCAAAGCATAGTGTGTTTCCCACAATTCGCCCGGATCGATTTGGTGGATACTTTGCCAAACCTCTGATTCGCCCATGCGACTCGCCCAGCCAGCTGGTAAATGGCGGTCGTAAAGCTGCCGCATCTGAAAGGCCAAAAATGATGGAATGTGGATGCCATTGGTAATGTGTCCAATGGGGATTTCTTCTTCGACTCGCCAGGGCCAGAGGTGGGCCCACATCCGTCGGCTCACCTGGCCATGCAGTGAACTGACGGCATTTGCGCGGCGGGAGAGTTTCAAGGCCAGAACAGTCATGCAAAATGACTCGTTTTCATTTTGCGGATCAACTCGACCAAGGCCCATTAGTTGGTGCAATGAAATACCAAGCGACTCCCGAAGTGGTCCGATGTGTTCTTCAATGAGGGCAGAATCAAAACGGTCGTGACCGGCCGGTACCGGCGTGTGGGTGGTGAACACGGAGCGGTGAGCCACCTCGCGCAGTGCTTCATCGAAATCAAGTCCATCGACATGCATGAAATCCCGAATTGCTTCAAGCCCTGCAAACGCACTATGTCCCTCATTCATGTGGTATGCGCCAGGTGTAATACCGCAAGCTCTCAAGACACGCATGCCACCAATACCAAGAACGAGTTCCTGCCGAATGCGTGTTCGGGTATCGCCGCCATAAAGCCGCGATGTCAATTCGCGGTCTTCGGGTTTGTTCCCCTCGACGTCACAGTCGAGCAGGTAGAGGTTGATGCGACCGACATGCATCAGCCAGACTTTTGCAAATAACTTGCCATCGCGAGTGTCGATTTCTACAGTGACCGGTTTGCCATCATTGCTGACAGCCGGTTCCATCGGCAAATTTTCAACCAGCGTATCCTGGTACTCCTCAACTTGATAACTTTCATCGTCAAGCCGTTGTCGAAAATAACCCTGATCATAAAACAAGCCAATGGCCACCAAGGGGATTCCCAGGCCACTGGCACTTTTGATGTGGTCGCCCGAAAGTACTCCCAAACCACCCGAGTAAATGGGAACCGATTCATGGATACCAAACTCAGCGGAGAAGTACGCGACAGGGCTGGCTCCGAGTACCCCGGCATTGGTCGCCCCCCAGGTTTGGTTGCTTGCAAGATATTCCTTTAACTGCCGATACGCCTGATTGATTCTGCTATAGAGTACCAGTTCGCCTGCACGCGCTTCCAATCGTTCGGGTGTGAACTCAGCAAGAAGAGCGATCGGATTATGATCGAGTTGCCGCCAGCGGATAGGATCGAGATCCCGAAACAGATTCACAACTTCTGAATGCCACGACCACCAGAGATTGCGAGCGATCTCCGTGCACTTCTCATGCAGTAACTCAGCCGATAATTCCGAGCCTTGTGACTGCGGGCGCGATTCTTTTGGACTAGCCTCTGTCTGACTCATAACGATCTCTTATCGGTTGTGCGACAGTCTTGAAGAAACAATAAGTGTTGGTGATTATACGTCTTCTTAGGGATTGGAAACACCCTCAATAGCCACAGGCGAGTTGCCCCGAGTGAGACTACAGGTTAGTATGCCTGTTGGCCTTGATATGCGTTGCCTGTCGATGCAACAAAGCAGTTAACGTCCATCGCGCCGAGGAGGGATCATCGTGGAGCAGACACCAGAGCCAGCAGCAATTCTCGAGCCAGAATCCCCCGAGATGGATGCCTTGTGTGCTGCCCTGGCGGCCGGGGCCGAGCCAATCGATCGCAGCGGAGACTGGCCTACCGAACAACTCCGCCTCTGTGCCGCATATGGAGTCTACCGGTGGTTTTTGGAGCCAGAAAAAGGGGGGATGGGTTGGGCGGAGGCGGACCTTTTGAGAGGGTATCTTCGTTTAAGTGCCGCCTGCCTGAATACCGCTTTTATTATCACCCAGGCCAGCGGTGCGTTGCGGCGGGTTGCTATGGCAGGTACGGACATTTCTCAAAAAGTGCTGGATGATTTGGTCGCTGGCCGAACCTTTATGACCTTGGGAATCTCTCATTTGACGACCAGCCATCGACATCTTGGTCACTGCGTGTTGCGTGCTGAAGAGGCTGCCGAAGGTTTCCTTCTCGATGGATTCTCCCCTTGGGTCACGGGAGGATTGCATGCTGATTTTGTGGTCGTGGGTGCCGAGTTTGAGGATGGCCGTCAGATACTCGCCTTACTGCCGATGGATTTGTCGGGTATCAGTTGTGACCCCCCGGTCCAATTTGTGGCCCTTACGGGAAGTCATACCGCCGCGGTCTATTTGAATCGAGTTCACCTCGATCGTTGCTGGCTTCTGGCCGGCCCGGAACCGAATGTCTTGCTTGGTGCCGCGGGCGCAAAATCGGGGGGCTTGCAGACATCGGCTTTGGCTATTGGCCTAGCAAATCGGGCAATTTGTTTTACAGAAGAACAGGGAGAAGAGAGAAACAATTTGCTCGAACCGGCTGAGCATTTGCGAAACGAATATAGCCAGGTCGAAGCCGATCTACTCGCTCTGGCATGCGGTTCGAGTTCTTGTACGACGGAACAGCTTCGTACTCGGTCCAACAGCCTCGCACTTCGTTCGACGCAGGCGGCCATGGCGGCTGCTAAGGGAGCCGGTTACGTCCAAGGCCATCTGGCGGGTCGCCTCTGCCGTGAGGCATTGTTTTTTTTGGTCTGGAGTTGTCCACAGCCAGTGATGGCGGCCAATATGTGCGAACTGGCGGGAATCGCCGACTGATCCCGTCGTTGGCGTTCTTTCTCAAAACGCAATCAATGGTGTTCTGCATGCGCCAAGCCGTTTTGGAGGAGTTGGACGATGTGATCGTCATCCAAACGATAAAAGACATGCTTGCCTTGGCGACGGTAACTGACGATGCGTTCACTCCGCAGCACTTTGAGTCGCTGCGAAACCGCCGGTAAGTTGTCGTTCAATGCGTCTGCAATCTCCGTCACACAGAGTTCTTGCTTGACCAGTAGCCCCAGTAGTCGGAGACGATTTGGGTCTCCCAATACACTGAAAATCGTTGCGGCTTGTTGGCAGGCCTCTTCTGAGAGCAGATTGCCAAGTTGCCCTTGATGATCGTCAGTTTCGCAACTCGGCTCCGGAGTATGGTTTTCAGGATGTTTCATCAGTCAATCACTTTTGCAACTGTTTGTCTGTTGGCATGGCAATAGTGCCATTTATTTTGAAACAAAGCGGAATTTTTTCTTCCAACTGCTTGACGAACTTGGGATGGAGGTCGTTAATAAGAAATTGGTTTTTCTTATTATACTGAAACTGTTTGGAAAAACGAGGGTTTTGCGTGCAACCATCAATCGTGATTGCAATCTATGCGGTATTGGTAGTTCTGAGTTCACTGCTGGGTGGATTTTTACCTGCCCTAATCCGACTGAACCATACGAGGCTCCAGTTGCTACTCAGTGGTATCGGTGGATTGATGCTTGGAATTGGACTTTTTCATCTTCTACCCCACAGCCTCAACGCCGAGGTGTCGATCGATCGGGCCGTTTGGTGGTTGATGCTCGGGTTGTTAACGACGTTTTTTCTGATACGCGTTTTCAGTTCCCATGATCATGGGCATGCACAGGATGCACATGCAGAGGCCGGCGGTGATGGATGTTCGCATGAAGATTCGCACCGACTGTCCGGTTCCAAGTATCGTTGGTTGGGGATTGCCCTCGGGCTCTCGCTGCACACGTTGCTTGACGGGGTGGCCCTCTCTGCCGCTGTGTTAAGCGACCGCCAACATATGTCAGGAGCACTTTTTCTTGGCTTTGCTGTCTTTCTTGGAATTTTGTTGCACAAGCCGCTCGATTCACTTTCAATCACGACGCTGATGGCGGGTAGCGGCTGGTCGATGCGCAGTCAGACGATCGTGAATTGTGGCTATGCCATGATGTGCCCGCTCGGTGCACTGGCCTTCTATCTGGGTGTCCGCGATACGCCACACGAAATGGTCATCATTGGCTGTGCCCTCGCCTTTGCGGGAGGAATTTTCATCTGTATTTCGTTGGGGGATTTGCTGCCCGAGTTGCAGTTCCATACCCACGACCGGTTCAAACTTACGGCGATGTTGATATTCGGTGTGGCACTTGCGCACGGTCTTCGCTATCTGGAACCTGCACATTTGCACGATCACAATTCTCATCAGCATCATGACAACTCCCACCCAGCCGAGCATACAGATCACAACCACGATGAACCGCACAAACATAGTCATGAACAGGAACGTCCCTAGTAAATGGCTGCGGCATCTTCTCCAGGATCACCAAGTTGAATTGCGGAGCAGGACAGACAATAATGAAACGGGCACTTTGGGAGAACATGCATGCGATATAATATCGATCAAATAGCGATTTGTTTGAGTCTTATCTATATCCTTCACTTCTGCGGCTGCAATCCGTCTGCTCCTGAGTCACACCGTGGTGCCCCGGAAGCTGTGGAGGAACACGGCCATGATGAACACGGCCATGATGAACACGGCCATGATGAACACGGCC
>JABABY010000089.1 GCA_014237955.1 Planctomycetota bacterium | reverse complement strand
TGGATAGGATTGCGGCAAACCCTACGATACCTAACGCGATGCCAATGATGACTGTGAATACAGAACTCTCAGAACCCCTGTTGTGCAGCCCGAAGATATTTTGTTCTTTCGGATGCTTCTGTTTCCGGCCCTTGATTTTCATCCGATTGACAAAACACCAGAAAAGTGGGCCGATTCCTAAGGCCAACAGGTGGACAAAGTGGTTGCGATTACTAAATGGACCTTGAACAGACCTTGCTTCTCGCTGGGGATGTTCATACGTCCAAAGAAATTTTCCATTTGTTGTCAGATACTGGGCGAGGCCAAGAATTGCCATGCCAACTGTTGCCAATGCAATCCACGTCAATAATTTCTTCACATCTTCCAGAGATTGCACGCGCTGCACAACAACCACAAAAGTGAGCCCATAGGCCACAAGCAGAGCAAGCCGCTGAATGGTCATGCCCGGATACATTGAGATTGTATTCCAACTTCCCAAAGTGGCCTCTGCACCATTTTCCACCGACCATAATGGCAGCAGCGACTGAGCATTCGGCGTAAGTTGGGAAATGATGTCGGCAGGCAGAGGAAAAATCTGAAAGAAGAGCAGCAAGATGCCACCAAGAAATACCCAATGTCCCGAGGAAGGGCGCCAAAACGGATCTCGTAACAAACATTGCCTTGAAAACCAAGCCATGCTCATCACAGCAACAATCGATACAAACACGAGGCATCCAGTCGCATGCCGCCCGCCAAGAACAAGAGGCGCCACAAAAAGAATGGCCAACAGACACAAGTCGACTAGATGCAGAAGGTGGCTTGGCAGGCCCGCATCTTGCGTTTCATATTTTGCAGATACCGGAGACACAGACAGTCTCACTTTATTTGCTGGACCTTAGAATTTTATTCGACTATCGACTTTTTGTTGAAGCGTTCCCTAACTAAGCTGCACGTCGAGGGTTTTGCAGATCGGTTGTTTTAGCACCAACTACTGAATCGACGTCGGAAAAATCGATCGCTCGAGAGGCATCCTCACCATTTTCCTCATCGCTCAAACTGTAGCCGTAACCGTAACCGTACCCATGCTCGTCACCAAAGTTGTACCCTTTTCCATTTTCCGAATTGACACAATTGGCAACAATTCCAAATAAATGGATGCCCATGCCCATGAGGCTTTCCACTGCCCGGTGAACCAAGCGCCGACGGTTTTTTTCTGGGCGTACAACAAGCACAGTACCATCGACAATGCGCCCGATGATCAGGGCATCGCTTGCCACCAAGACAGGAGGACAATCGATGAGGATCTGTTCGTACTGCGTTTCTGCCCAAGCCAGCAGATCTTCCATCCTATCACTTGAGAGCAACTCGGATGGATGCTGTCGTCGCGGCCCAGCAGGTAATATATCGAGCTGAGGCATGCTGCTCGGCAAGACACACTCATTGACCAACTCTATGAGGTTTTTCTCGGAATACAAAACATCTGAAAGCCCCGATTGCCCCTTCAGGTCCAATAATTTTGTTAAGCCGGGACGTCGCAGGTCGGCATCAATCAGCAACGTCTTCTTTTCGGACTGTGCGTAGACCGCAGCCAGATTCGAAATCACCGTTGTCTTTCCATCTCCCGGCTCTGCACTGGTGAAACAGACACGACTTGATTCATTCTCTGAGAGAGCCAAAGAAGTCCTCAGCGTCCGGAATGATTCGGCTTCTACTGAGTCTGGAGAGGCAATAGACTGCAACAGATCGAGGCCGTTGTCAGACACAGGAGGCAACTCTCTTACCATTGCTAGGAGTTGTCGCCCGAGACGCTTGCTTAGCTCGTCCGGCGAACGGAAACGATCGTCAATGATGTCTTGAACATAAACAATACCGCACCCGATACCCAAGGTTGCGAGAATACACATAAAGGCCACTCGTGAATACCTTGGTGACACGATTTTGTCAGATGCCGTTGCTTCCTTGACAATCGTCGCTCGAATTTCACCACTTCCTTGCCGCAAATCAACACCGGCAATTTTCTCAACGAGAGCCTCATGAAGTTTCCGCAACCTCTCCACATTCTGGATGAGCATATTGTGATGTGCTGTATCCCGCTCATGCAATAATGCCTGTTCCCGGGCATCATCGAGTGAATTGCGTAATGCCGCTTCTTTCTGCATCGATTTATTCAACTCTTGCTGCACCATCTGGACGAGCATTGGGCCGAGTTGGGTTGCCTCCAATTCATCAAGTGAACTTCGAACCGTTTCTTTATATTCCTTAAGGTATTCTCGGGTGGCCAGAATGCGATTCTGCAACTCCATAACACGTGGATGTGCGGGACCAAAGTCGTTAGCCAATGACTGTAATTCTGCTTTGTCTTTTAGGAGTCCCCGCTCTAACTCGATCCGAAGACGAGCTTCATCCCGGTTGAATCCAAGGCCCGTCATCAAAAGTTCACGACCGATCGACTCTTCAACAGCCATTGCATACTGTTTGAGGTCTTCACCACGACTGATTGCACGCTGGATTGCCATAAGCATGGACTCGTGCGTCAATCGTTCTTTCTGTGAGTCAACCAATGCTTCGTTCAAGCTAACAACGGTTTGAATCAGAGGGTGAACAATATTGCTGCCTTTTTCGATAGTGAAATCGCCAACTGATAGTCGTGCCGATAGTAATGCAGCTTCCTTTTCAGCTAATTCTCCGGCAATCTGATCTTTTTCCAGAGTCATCACTTTCAGGATTTTTTCTGTGGCTCCCTTGTGGGTACTATCTACAAAATCCAAATAGGATTGAATAATCGCCTGAACGACGGCAACAGCAATTTGCGGATCTTTCGAAAAATATTCTAGGTTTAAAACGGTGGTATCCCGTACAACATTCGTACTCACTTTACGCGCCAAGACGTGATACCAGGAATCGAGAGGAACACCTGCAAACTCGGACAGACAGGCCTCCGGAAGATAAGCAATTGCTCCCGACAAAACAGGTTGACTAACAATGAGTTGCTGATGGGTTGGCATAAGGCGTTGACCAGCCATATTTACGCCGAGAGAATTTTCGGCTTCGTCAAGACCTGATCGAACAATCAGGATAGCTGCACTTGCTTTGTAGTACTTTGTTGCTGTCAACGCATACCATATCCCGATGATGCTAACAACGATCGCAGTCGCAACAATAGTGCTCTTGCGATACCAGATGACCCGCAAGAAACGGAGTATCTGATGCACGGATCCCGCCGCGTTTGTGACCGGCGCACCGTAGGCTTCGTTGATGTATTCAGCAGACATCGACCGCCAATCCTCCAAACGATTTAAAACAGGGGAATCCGCGTAGTTGCCCCAATACCAAAATTGACGAACCGGTTCATGGCTTCAAACACCACCGTTGCCGGAGTCTGTTCAACGCTTACGACATCGCCCGATGCAAGTCGGATATTTTCCATATACTTACGTTTTGCTGCACGGAGGCTGATTTTAATAACTTGAGCCTCCGGTTCATTGGGTACGCGGCGAATCACATAAATCTTATTCGCCACCGGAGAACGAACACCACCCGACAATGCAATCGCGTCAAGGACTCGCAACTCTCGATCCGTTGGTAATGTATATTCGCCCGGTTTCCGGACCAGGCCTAAAACCTGAATCGGATTCTGATCTCTTTCATGGACCATCACGACATCACCATCTCGCAGATTGATGCCTCGCCCTGCCTGACTGGCCGAAATCAGATTAATGCGGACACTCCGCGAAACTGCAGGCGATGATGCTGCAGGATCGACCGAGTAGCTCGCCATTCGATTTTCTCTTCCACCCACAGAGCTCATCGGACGTTGTGCCGGACTGCGGACTTCAATATTCATACTTGCATCATCATTGAGACCGCCTGCTGCGACAAAAGCGGAGAGCAAGTTCGATGAACTGCGGGGCAATTCATACAAACCGGGCTCCTTAACGGCGCCAATCACGGTGATTTTGCTGACGCGCTTCTTCTCCATCACCACCGTCACATGAGGATTTCGGTAGACACCTCGCGAAATGGCTGCCTGACGAATGACCAGTTCGGCCTGCTCGAGTTCCATACCTGCAATAGCGATTTGGCCTAACAGTGGCACTAGCGCAACTCCGTCATCGCCAATTCGCACAGGGACCGTTAAAGGTTGCTTGTCTGCAACTCCACCAATAACTGTCACTTCAATCACATCTCCCGGTTCAATCGATACCGCGCTAGATGTGAACCCGGATAACCGAGAGAGATCAAGCGTTCCTGGATTGACAACTCGAGGAGCAATCAGGTTCGGTGGAATATGCTTTGGCGTCACGATCGGTTTGTAACACCCAAAGGACACAAGTACGCACAATCCCGCTAAGAATATATTCCAGGCGAGGCAAGCACCCGCTGGGAGTTTCGGTCTATCAGTTTTTGAATACACGATGACCAAGACGCTGATTCTTTTTGAAAGTGGTGCGGGTAGGTCAGCCACTACGGATTTTTTGCGCAAAACCGTATGGACGGACTGTTTACGAATATTTAAAGGGCCCTCTTTGGGAAGAAGGTTAGTAGCAAATTGGGTTCTCGCCGGTCAAGAGCAGCTAAAACAACGGGAAAAGGAAGAACCAAAGCAAGAACCGAACCCTACTGGCACTGCAACCACCGCCAGCATTTTGGCAAGACAGACCACCCAGTCTTCGATGCAATCTGAGCCTTTCGCCGGAGAAGCCGTGCGGTGGCAATAGCTCACTCATGGCGCCTTAACTAGAAATCGACCTTTATCAAGAAGGGATGCTGGCATTTGCTAGGTCCACTGCCTCCTCCTCAAGCAGGCATAATCGTCGGATCGCCGTTGCTCGCCCAGTGGCAGGATCAACATCAACGAGTGTACCGGAGAGTCGCACATCACCGGTAGCAACGTCAAAAGGGGTCGGCGAAAAGGTCCGGGTGGTTTTCAGCACACGGTCAAAGCGGCGACCAAGAATGCTGTCGTAAGGTCCTGTCATTCCCACATCGCACTGAAAAGCGGTCCCGCCAGGAAGAATGGTCTCATCTGCTGTAGGAACATGGGTGTGTGTTCCAAGAACCGCTGAAACGCGGCCATCGAGAAAACGGCCCATCAACTGTTTGTCACTAGTCGCTTCAGCATGCATATCCACAAGAATGACTTTTATTTTCTCATCCAAACTTTTCAAAATCTGATCGATTGCTGTAAAGGGACAGTCGGCCGGCTTCATAAAGACCCGGCCGATCAGGCTGATGACGGCCACGGGAATGTCCGCTGCCGTTTTGACCACTGCGACATTTTTACCGGGAGCCTCTGCGGGATAGTTTGCAGGTTTGACAATATTGGAACGTGTTTCAAGAATCCGGATGATTGCCTGTCGTCGGTAAATGTGGTCTCCGAGCGTGATTGCCTGCACACCGGCAGCCACAAGTTCATCATAATTGGATGGCGTCAATCCAGATCCACCCGCTACATTTTCTGCATTGGCAACAACCAGATCAATTTGCTCGCGTGCAACAAGACCGCGGACGGCTTGGCAGACGATTTTTCGACCAGGTTTTCCAACAATGTCACCAATCAACAATAAACGCAAAGCAATCTACTCCCTATCCATGCTGACACACAGAATGTATTCCACACTTTTTCAAATCAATGGGCCACTTCCGTGATGCGTGTTTCCCGCAACACGGTGACTTTAATCTCGCCCGGATATGTCAGTTGTTTTTCAAATTCACTTGCAATGTCGCGGCAAATTTTTGCCGCCGATTCATCACTGGTCTGGGCGGCGGAAACCATCACGCGAACCTCACGTCCGGCTTGAACAGCGTATGCCTGTTGCACACTATTAAATTGTGTCGCAATCGATTCGAGTTCCTCCATCCGTTTGACATAACGGTCCAAGGTTTCACGTCGCGCCCCCGGCCGAGACGCACTACAAGCATCTGCAGTAGCGCATATGATTGTATAAGGGTATTCTAAACTGAGGTCATCGTGATGCCCAAGTGCCGCATGCACAACCTCTGGCCCCTCGCCATATCGCTTCAGCAAATCTGCCCCAACTTTGGGATGTCCACCCTCGGTATCGTGATCTGCCGCTTTACCAATATCGTGAAGGAGTCCGCAACGGGTTGCCAGCGGACCGTCGAGGCCCATCTCTTCGGCCAGTACGCCAGAGAGAAAAGCAACTTCAATGGAGTGTCGTAGAACATTTTGACTGTAACTGGTACGAAATTTTAATCGGCCCAACAAATGAATGACTCGTTCATGTAGGCCATGGACATCCACCTCATCCGCTGCTTCCTCACCTTCCCTTTGGATATGTTTATCCATCTCTTGGGTAGTCTGCTGGACAATCTCTTCAATACGACTGGGGTGAATCCGGCCATCCGCTATAAGGCTGTTGAGGGCCGTCCTGGCAATCTCACGTCTTACCGGATCAAATGCACTCACAATAACGACACCCGGTGTATCATCAATAATTACATCTGCACCGGTTGCTTTTTCAATAGCACGGATGTTACGACCCTCGCGCCCGATAATCCGTCCCTTCATTTCATCGTTTGGAATGTCGACCGTACTGGTTGTCGTTTCGGCCGTGTGTGCAGCACCATAGCGCTGAATCGTGGTCAACAGCATGTCGCGAGCTTTCTGTTCGACCACTTCAGCAATCTGCTTTTCGTGCTTTAATATGACCGACCCTGTTTGCTCAACGAGTTCTTGATCAAGCATTTTAAGTAGCCGATCCGTAGCTTCGTCCACCGATAGCCCACTCAACTGGTGCAATGTCTGCCTCTGCATGTCCAACAGGCGATCGAGTTCCTCGTCGCGCCGCTTGATGTCTGAGATCCGCTCGGAAATCTTTCGCTGATTGTTCTCAACCAGACGTTCCTGCTTCTGCAATTCCTCTGTGCGGGTTTCCAGAAGGTCACCTTGTTTATCCAGTTCTCGTTCTCGCTGATGGATTGTCTCTCTACTCGTCGAGAGTTCTGTTTCCATTGTTGCCTTTTGCTGAATTGCGACTTCCTTCAATTCCAATTCTGCTTCCTTACGACGAGTATCAATCTCGGATTCGGCTTTTGCACGAATTTCCCTGGCAATAGATTCGGCATCCTTGCGGCGCATCCGGTTTATCACTTTGAAAACCACCATCGTCGACACGGCCACAAGGAGCAACATCGCAACGAGCAGCCAGGGATGAATTTCAATTAAATTCATTGTGTTCGATCTCCCTCTATTTTCACCGGCGAGAAACCGACACCGAAAGGTTGGTTTGCAACCATGGGCCGATTGTCGTCACAGTTTTTTTAACCTAGACGACCTAGACACCCAGCAAACACAACTCTTGCCGGATAGGATGGAAGGGGCAGTGAGCAAACCATCTACCCGAGAGAGATAAGCGTAATTGCAATTGTCCCACTACCCACAGCCTAAAGTTCACCAAGAACGACAGCCAACCGATGGCATTGATGAGGATCCACTGCAAACATGGCGGGCCGCAACCCGTCTCGGTGAGTGGGGAGCGGGGACATAATTCAGTACGAATTTGCTACATCCTAAGGAAAGGCAGGCTTTCCAAAAACCGACCGGTCGACGATTAGTACGGTCAAAGGCGGTACGGTCAAAGGCGGTACGGACAAAGGTGGCATGGGCAAAGGCCTTTCTCACTAACGCACTTTCACCACGATTGCCAATCAGAATGCAATGCGGCAGATCGACATACGCCGCATACCGCAGACTGAAAATCGCAGATATTAGAAATAGTAGAAAATGCATGACCGGACCCGCAGTTCGACCTCCTCGTCGCAGCTAACTCGTTCTTCCTAACAAGGTTACGCTTAAAATCTTCTCGAATGAATTGCTCGGCCACAAACATCCAGGTCGCCGAGGACAAATTGTAATTTCTCTAGTTAATTTACCAGACTCTGGAAAAACATCAAGCGAACCGTTTTACTGCATGGAGCAGGTTCCCCGGTCCCCGGACCGCAATGATTCC
>JABABY010000088.1 GCA_014237955.1 Planctomycetota bacterium | reverse complement strand
CCCGAACGCGGCATCCTGCTGCCAGCATCCCTTCGTAAAGACAACAGGCTCTTCGCTATTTGGAGTGCCCAGGTCGATAGCGAGCGTTTGACCGCCGATTCGGATGCCAGTGTTCGGAGAGGCGACTTGATGACAACGTACGGTAGAAGGGGTTCTTTGCCCTTTCTATTGCAAGCGGACTGGCGATCCGTAACGTGTGCGAACGATGCATTTGTCTGGGGGCTGGAGTTGGTTCTTTCCACGCAGACGTTCCAACCCCAACAGCATGTTCAGATCAGCTGTAAGAGCCTCGTGGGCGGAACACAAATCCTTTGCCTCGGGAACAACGGGCCATCGGATTTTCAATCTTTAGACCCCGCACGCGATTCGGTGGTACTCACACCCGATAGCTACAGCGGCTGCGTGGTCTTTCGAGAAGAAACGAGTCCGCAGAGTTACATTGAAATGATTCATCCGCTTGATTTCAATGCATCGTGCATACAACGGCATCAGGACACTCCGCTCTGGTCACTCAAACACTCGGTGCTGGACCGCGTTTTGGAAAAAGGGGTGATCTTCCGTAACCGATTTCAAGGGATCATCGCCCCGCGTGAGCGGGACCTCGAAATTGCCAGCTGCGTTTACCAGAACTTTTGTGAGGCCACATTGCCCTTGGCCAGTTAAAGCCCGCTTCAGGGCATCGCAAAAGAATCCTAAATCTGTACCCAACCGAGGTGATCCAGCAGTCGGGCCAGCCAGGGATGTGTCCATGGATTCCAAGTGGGGTAGCTCGCCGAAAGGGCACTAATCGCGAGCAGGATGATGGCCAGTATCCGCCGCTTCCGATTGCCTGCCGTCCAATCGCCGGCAGGAACCATTCCCAAGAGCCAAAGCGGAATTAGCCAGAAAAACCAGCGTAGTCCGCTGGTCATGCCCCCATAATTCCTCATCTCCGGAGGCTGGAAAAGATAAAAGAGAAAACAGAGGACTGAAACGATCCCAATCAACCACCCCGCAGCCCGCAGAGAAGGCGCCGAACGACTCGTCACCATCGCCAGCACCCCCGCCACGCTGAGCACCCAGATTGGAGTCAGCGAAAAGATGCCATGATGTCCGATCAGACAATGAAAAGCGTATCGCGCAATCGAGGGATCACCTCGATCGATGGCCGAACGTGCCTGCAGATTTGTAGTCCCTGTATTCCAATAACTCTCTTTTAAAACATCACCTACCTGGAAGCTATAGGTATACCAGTTGCCGCCTTGCCAATCTTCTCCGACCGCACGATACGCATACGGAGGCAATACGGTACGGTGGGCAAGATAATTGGTCCCCGCCGCAGCCACCACGACGAGCACGACAGCGGGAAGACCAAAGGCAAGTGTTGGTCGCGGTACTTTGCAGAGTAGGGCAACCCCCAAAAACACCAGAAGTATTACCACAGGAAGTTCTATCGCGACCGCAAGGGCTGCAAACAAACCAGCCAGAGCAAACCACCACCATGCGCGACGTCCTTCATACCAGATTGCAGCAGCAGCAAAGAGGGCGACCATCACGCACACAGCAGCGATCAGGTGATTGTTAAGCGTCACAGCAAACGTTGTCAGAAACGTCCCCAACGTGGCAGTCGCCATCACCAGCATCCGTCCCCAGTCCGACCTGCCATATTTTTCAACCACACACGCCAACAGCACAAACATCAACACCAAGGACGTGACGTTGGTGCAAAGCAACATCGTCCGAACTACCTCGAAAGGCTGTTGCGACAGTGTCCATCCAGTACACGTTTGCAGCAGCCAATACTCGCCGGCAAGCAACGTCGGCAGCAAGGTTGGTTTACTGGAATATAGATGAGGCTCCCCGTTGCGATCGTGCTTCACCATATCGATCGTACCCCAACGCGGATACTCTTGCGGATCGCAAACAATGTTATCAATCGCGTAGGTTCCATCATCGACCAATGCGCGAATCGTACACCATCGACTTCGATCGTTGGCACTCAGGAATGGTCGGCGAAGTTTCAGTTGGCTGCGCACCTCACCTTTATATCGTGTCAGTTGTTCCTGCAGCGCATCTCCCTTCAAACCGGACGCTTCGAGGCGATCCCGCTGGCGGTCGATTGCCTGATGGACACGTATTTTCTCAACCGCCTCTATATTTGCATTGGTGACCGAAAGAATTCGCCCGGACACATTGCCCACAGCCAAGGTGATCAACAGCGCATACGCGGCCCAACGAATGCTCGCCGCACGATTTTCGGGAGATTCCATTGCGCCAGATGCCGCAACGTGATCGCGCTGATGGTCGGCGTCAGTCATACATCGCCTGAGTGCGCATTGTTGTCCGGAACAGCGGAATGTCCCACCAGATCCGCCTCGCCCGGCTCGCCGTCCGGGCTACCGCCCGTCTCTTCCAAAATCGAATAATTGTCGGTACTCCGCCCCATCTGGGCGGCAATCATCTCAGCCAAAAGGCCCAAGGAGAGCATCTGCCCACCGAGCAACATGCCACCCAATGAATAATAGAGCAACGCAGTCTGACTGACATGCAGTTCAGGAATAGAAGCGAACATTCGCGACGCAATCCACATCACCGAGAGGTAACACATACCAAGTGCCCCCAGCCCAAAGGCCGCAAGGCCAACTCCTCCCAACAAATGCTGCGGTCGCTGGCTGTAGCTCGTCAGAAAGACGACCGTGAACAGATCAAGAAAACCTTTGAAAAAACGTTTGATCCCGTATTTTGTCTGTCCATACTTACGAGGACGATGCGCAACGACACTCTCTCCAATGCGAAATCCCCTTGCTGCCGCAAGCACTGGCACAAATCGGTGCATCTCTCCATAGAGATGGACCTCCCGGAGAACTTCCTGGCGATAGCATTTCATCCCACAATTGATGTCGTGCAAATTGACACCCGTCATGCGACGAACCATCCAGTTAAAGACGCGCGAGGGATACACCTTGTGCCAGGGATCGTAACGAATCTGTTTCCAACCACTGACCACATCAAAACCTTCACCGATTTTTTCCAGAAAACGCGGAAT
The DNA here is from genome assembly GCA_014237955.1 of Planctomycetota bacterium. Classification (GTDB taxonomy): domain Bacteria; phylum Planctomycetota; class Planctomycetia; order Pirellulales; family UBA7805; genus UBA7805. The sequence continues at coordinate 4,962 of JABABY010000088.1, read as the reverse complement.
CTCACCCGGATCGTCTTGAAGGTCCGCGTCGAGCGTCATCACAAGGTTTCCCCGAGCCGCGCGAAATCCGGCGTCGAGCGCGGCCGCTTTGCCAAAATTACGACGGAACCGAATACCACGGACGCGATGGTCCGCTGCAACGATCCGTTTGATGACCTCCCAGCTACTATCGGTCGATCCGTCATCGACGAAAATAATATCCAACTCGAACGCACCTGTCGCCGCAATCGCATCGAGTTCTTTATAAAGAACCTCGAGACTTTCACATTCGTTAAAGGCAGGAATAACTATTGAAATCACGGCGAGTCCGTCCATCAAAAGGAGAATCGGAACCATGTCCGGGAGGGAACACCACCCAAGCGTGTACCATTCTATCTCGCTGCGAAGCTTGTTTCAATTCACCGGCTCTGTCGGCAGGTTGTTCTCTGGGACCTCAGTAACGGCGATTCTCGACCCGCGGCCAAAAGGCAAAAATACGCCCGCCAAGATCAGTTCAGCGATGAGCCAGGCCAGCCGCAATACCACCGCGGCAGCAAGCGCACTAGCCTGCGGCATTGGAATGTGTAAGACCGCTTCAAAATAGAATGTTCCGAGCAAGATTGAGAGCAAGTACTCACGAACTCCGGCACCACCCGGGATCATCGATAAAAAACCAACGACAACGGCCATGCCTACTGCAGCAAGAAAATAGGGCAGGTGTGCGATTGGGTCCGTTCCGGGAATATTGATGGCCTCAAGTACCGCCCATAGGCTCAGTGCCAGCAAGACCCAACCGACGGAAACCAGGCACCATCCTGAAAGAATGAGGGGAAACCTGAGTTCCCCTAATTGTGTATGTATTTGCCGGTCCATTTTTTCGACCCCCAGTCGGCTGACCAGATAGCGGCAGATCGGTGGGAGCGTCGGCAAGGCGGACACCATGAGTAAAGCAACGGCCAAAGGAAACAGATAGGGGTGGCTGCTCAGATGGTCCCACATCCAGAAAACCATCATCAAGATGGCAAGAAAGGCACCGACCGCCATCATAGTCAATGTTTCCAAAAAAACGCTGATGGCAGCCACCGTTGCGCTCACCCGCTCGCTGCGCAATAGACTTGTTCGCAGCACAACGACCAACACTTTACCCGGAACGTATTTTCCCAGCCCGCCAATATAGAAGGCGCGAAGCGTTTCTCCCAACTTGGGATGTTGGCCCAATGCTCGCAGGGAGAGATGCCAGAAGATCGCCATCGGAAGCACTCCAAGCAAATAGAGGAGTCCCGAAACAACAAGCCAGATAGGGTGGAGTTTCCACTCTAATCCGTTGGTCCCGCTTGCAGAGAGTTGTTCCCACGCATGGTCGACTGTCCGGTAAATGCCCCAGGAAACGACCACAATCACAACCATACTGATCAGTCGCTTGAACTGCTTGGCCCGACTCCACAAATTTGTCATCACCTGGGGCTCTCTCCCAAAGAAGGATTGAATGCTCGCTATTGTGTCGCGTGCGTCGCTGAGGCACAAGGCGAACAGCACCCGGTGATTCCAGGAAGGAGTCTATGGGGATCTCCCCAGCGCGGCCGGAGAGTGATAGCATCACTACTGCACAGCCATTTTAATGTCATGGGAGAATTATGATGAAACGCTTCACCTCCTGGGTCTGGCAACAGGGCATCGTCTCAACTTTCATGACGGGCTTTTTTGTTCTCCTGCCCATTATGATCACACTGGCCATTATGGGCTGGGCCGCCAGTTGGGTCGTCCGGCTTCTCGGTCCGAATAGTCTCTTCGGCAATATCCTCCAATATGTGGGAGTCCACCTACTGCCCGATGAAACGCGGGTCTGGATTGCGACGCTACTCGGCTGGGGGATTGTATTGATTGTGATCTGGCTGACAGGGGTTGCGATCAAAGCACTGGCAAGACATCGGATGCAAAAGAAGTTTAACCAACTCATCGAACGCATTCCACTTGTCAGTGTCATTTACAAACCGATATCGCAAGTGATCGGCATGCTCCAGAACAATGACGATGAGCAGATGAAATCAATGAGTGTGGTGTATTGTTCCTTCAGCGAAGAGAACGGGGGCGGTTTCCTTGCGCTGCTCGCATCATCCCAGGTGTTTCAATTCACAGGCCACGATTGCCATGCAATCTATATCCCGACATCGCCTGTCCCGATGTCGGGCGGCATCGTGTTTGTACCAGTCGAGAAGGTAAAGGAAGTCGACATGCAGGTAGATGACCTGATGCAGATCTATTTCTCATTAGGTGTTATGGCTAACAAAATTATTCCCAGCCATTACCTAGGTCCTTCCTAACCGTTTCGACGGCTGTTTATATTGCCGCTAGCGGGCATCCTCGCTAAGAGACCGCATGACAGCAGGCAAAAACAGCCTTTACGCTCCACCTTCGCCAACGGTATCATAGGCGGCAGATGTAGTGAACAGGACAAGCAGCACGGAGGGATTTGTCCATGCATGCGATATGCTTTCTGACAGTGGTAATGGTCGGTGTCGACGTAGGTTGGCGGCCGGCCGAGAATGGCGATCTGGAATACATTATCCAAATCGATCCCGAGCAAGCCCGAACACTCAAAACGGGCGATATCATCGAGGTCGGTGTCCGTCCACAGCTTCGAAGTGTGCGCCGGTTTCGCATCGTCGTGGGGAATAAACCGCTTCCACGGCAATTGGAAGGCGAATCGCCACCACCTCCCCCTGTCGCGATCGTCGAGCAGCAAGGATCCAGCAGCAGTCCTCCAGTCGCAATACAATCCCTCGGTGAGTCGATCGTCGTTCCACCCGAACAGAACGCGCACGATCAAGACGATGACGCAACCCGATGGACTGCCGCCGAGCAAAGTGGCTCTTCCGCAGTTGTATCCAAGGGGACAACCATTCCAACCGTACCGATCCAACCCGATCGCCTTGCAGCCCAAGCCAACACCGGCCCCAGATATAAAAATCTCCCACCACCACCAAGTGAGTCGACTCCCAACGAGACGGACCCTCTCGGCTACCGCTATGGCGACAGCGTTCCCATCCAGCCGCCACCCGAGGCGAAGTTCAACACACTTCCACCACCACCAGAAGACGCGCCGCTACAGATTCCGCTACCCCCGCCTCCCCAAATCGCGCCTCCGCCGGAGATGCCGGTCGCTCTCGAGCCAGACGCGACGCTGCCGTCGAAGGCATCCGCACTGCCGGTGACAACGATCCCGCAAGAACATCGACCCGTGGTTCCCGCCAGTTCGCTTTCCGAACCGACAACAGAGCCTCTTTCTGGCGAACACCCCGCGTCCTCGACCGACGGCACGTCGAACGAGGACGTAGAAGCGGAAGGGTCAAAGCGGCCGGCAGGCGAAGAACCATCAACATCGTCTGCCACGGGGCCGTCCAACAGCGACGGTCGGCCAACACCCTGGTTGCCGCTTACCTTTACGCTCGTTGCACTGTTTGCCTCGCTGGGCGGCAATCTCTACCTGGGGTGGATTACCTGGGAAATCCGCAAACGCTTCCGGGAAACCACCAAAGAGGCATCGTGAAAATCGATGTCGTAAAGATCGAAACGGGACGGCCCGCGAGCAGAAAACAGATCCGAGCGGCCGATCAGGCCGCCTGGTTTCTAGAATCTCCGTCAGATTCCTCCGGCGACGGTTCCGATTCGGAAGATTCGTCGGCCGCCGTTTTCTGGCTTGAAGTATCGGCAGAGACCGTGAGCGGATCTTCTGCAACTTGACCCTCTACCTTCTGAGGTTGCCGGCAATCAGGCAACGCATGCACCTCCGCCTTGATCGCCTTAAACATCTTCACAATGTGCTCATGGCAGGTGAAGACAAAAATCTGGTGGCCTAAATCGGCATAGTCCCGCAAGACACGGGATGCCGCCTTCGCCCGCTGCGCGTCAAAATGAACCAATACATCGTCAAGCACCAGCGGCAAGCGGATACCGCGCTGCGCGTATTGGGTTACGAGCGAAAGTCGGAGGGCAAGAAACAATTGCTCGCGCGTCCCACTGCTGAGTCGATCGACCGGCCACGGGCGACCTTGGTCATCATCGACACAAAGCGATTCTTCATCGAGCCGGGTCCAGATCCGAACATAACGACCATCCGTCAATCGCTCCATATACAACGATGCTTCCTGAAGCGCCGCTGGCTGCCGCTGTTGCTCGTAGCAGCGGCGGATCGATTCAAGCAGGCAGGTTGTGACTGCAAGGTCTTTCCAACGGGCAATCGCATCGATCAATTTCTTTTCAACCGCCCCCAATTCCAGTTTAAGGATGCTGTGACGACGATCGTTCCCGAGCGACAACAATTGCTCTCCAAGTCGACCTCGCTGCTCGTAGGCGTCGGCGAGCTTTGCATTCACCTTCTCGAGCTTAACGGCACTACGTTCTCGTCGCTGTTCCAACTGTTCTTCCGAAGCGGATGCGAGCTGTTCATCGAGTTGTTTTCGATCGCAAACGCCAGCGATTGCGGTATGGACCGCGTCATCCAACCCGGCCGCCTCCTGCTCGAGCCTTTGCGAGGCGGCATAGCGGTCGGCCAACTGCTGCGGATCGCGTGTAGGATCGATATCGAGGCTTGAAAGAAGATCGCGATGCTGCTTGTGAAGCTGTGCCAATTGGCGATTCGTGTCGAAATAACGGCGAGATAGTTTTCGAACCTTTCGCCGCATCGCCGTCCGCTTAGCAAGCAACTGCCTCTGTTCGGACGCAGCGCTAAGCAGGGTGTCGACTTTTTCTAACAAGTTATTACTCTGCGGGGAAAGCCCCGTGACTGCCAAGAGCGCATCCACCCGGTCTTTAATAGCTGCTAATTCGCTTCGTCGTCGGTCTGCATCGGCCCGCAACACCGCACCCTCCTGGCCACGGGCGAGGAGCGATTGACTCTGTTTTGCAAGCTGACGCACTTTCGCGGGTGAAAGATTGGCGGGACGCCCGCCATCGTGCAGAGCGCGATGCCATTGCCGGACCGCA
>JABABY010000087.1 GCA_014237955.1 Planctomycetota bacterium | reverse complement strand
GCAGGTCATCCCCCCATCGACCGGAATTGCGACACCGTTGATATATGCCGCCGCATCGCTTGCCAGAAATAGCACTAGGTCCGCCACCTCCTCCGCTTGCCCTAACCTATTTGCTGGTATACGTTTCTTGAATTCCTTCATCACCCCCTCACCTACCGCTTCGGTCATCTCAGAGGCAATAATTCCCGGTGCAATCGCATTGACCGTGATTTTTCTTTTGCCCAATTCTCGGGCAACGGTCTTGGTCAGGCCGATCAATCCCGCCTTGGAAGCAGAATAATTTGCCTGCCCGGGATTGCCAATCACGCCACCGGAAACACTCGAGATATTAATAATCCGGCCAAATCGCTGCTGCATCATCGGCATCGTCACCGCACGGGTAAAAAGAAAGGCTCCGCGGAGATTCGTGCTGAGGACCGCATCCCAATCCTCGTCGCTCATGCGAGCAAGCAACCCATCACGCGTAATCCCCGCATTATTCACTAAAATGTCCAAATGCTCCCATTTTTCAATGACCGCGTCGACAACCTCTTTGACGCTCGCACTCTCGGCGACATCACAGGGAAATGCCTCCGCGGTGCCGCCCGAGGAAACAATCGATTCGACGGTGGAGGCCAGTTTTTCTGCATTGCGAGCGACGCAGGCAACCTTGGCGCCCGACTGTCCCAATCGCAATGCCATCTCCTGACCGAGTCCCTGCGATGCACCGGTCACCAGGGCCACTCTTCCATCAAGGTCCACGGTACATGATTTTTTGTCGCTCATAATAGTCCTTATAGCCGCCCGGCCATTCGCCTGCTACCCAAGCGTGTGGCAAGTAATTTTTCTTTGAATTCTCCGCAACAGCCCTCGCAACACCCGGCCAGGCCCTACCTCATAAAATTCATCAATACCCATTTCCAGCAGCAGCATCATGGAACTCTCCCACTGGACCGGCTCGACAACTTGACGGGCCAAAAGCCCCCGGATCTCATCCGGATCCTCATGCACACTGCTATCAACATTCATCACGACCGGTATTTTTGGTGCCTGCATCGTGATCCCAGCCAACACGTCTGTAACCCGTTCGACGGCAGATGCCATGATCGGGGTGTGAAATGCTCCTGCAACAGTTAGCGGGATCGCCTTCATCGCTCCTTTTTCAATCGCCAGTTTCTCCACCCGTTCGCAGGCGCTGCGCGAACCGGAAACCGCAATATTCCCGGGACAAAGAAAATTGGCCCGCTGCAAAATTTCTCCCTCTGCCGCCTCGGTGCAGAGTTGTTCGACCTCTTCGGCCTTAAGCCCCAGGATACTGACCATCCCACTAGGAGTGGCATCGGCTGCCTGCTGCATGGCTTCGCCCCGCTGCTGGACCACGCGGAGGCCGTCCTCAAAATCAAGAACCCCGGCAAAGACCAGTGCTGAGTATTCGCCTAGACTCAAACCTGCTGTCGCGGCACACGATTGTACAACCTCGGGCTTTTCACTCCGCAAAGATTCTAACACCGCAAGGCTTGTGACAAACAGCGCTGGCTGGCTCACTACCGTTGAATCCAGTTCCTCTTTCGGGCCCTCAAAGCAGAGTTTTGCCAAGTCGTATCCGAGCACATTGCCGGCACGTTCATAAAGATCTCGCGCAGCGGGCAGAGAGTCGTAAAGTTGTCGACCCATCCCGACAGTCTGGGCACCCTGGCCAGGGAAGAGAAATGCCGTCTTACTCAAGTTGCTGTTATTCCTCGATAGCAACCACGGTCCGGCCCATATACCAACCGCAATTCGGACAGACGACATGCGAAGGCAAAGCGCCACTGCATTTGGGACAGTACGTGAGTTGCCTAGGCTGCCGAGCATCGTGACTGCGACGCTTGCCAGTACGTGAGTTGGAATGTTTGCGCTTCGGCACGGCCATCGCACATATCCTTTATTGAATCTGATGCAAAAAACGGCCGACCGCCAGGTGGCCTTGTTGCTGCTCTCCTTGAAGCAGCGATCGACGCACATGGTAACAAATCCCGCCGCGATCACGCAATGGGCCTTGATCCCACCACCCTTGAAATACAGTGATTTTGGTCAGTCAAAGAGCGGTCTTTCGGCCTCATCATCCGCGGCAGCCGGCTCCGGGGGAACCACGCCCAAATGTTCAAAACCGGCTTCGGTCAGTTTGCGACCCCGGGGGGTGCGGACCACCAACTCGCTGCGGAGCAAAAAGGGCTCTACCTCATCAATCAGCGTATCGACGGGCACATTGATCGTATGGGCTACAGCCTCGGCACCGACCGGCCCTCCCTGAAAAACGCGTAAAATGGTCTCCAGATATTTGCGGTCCTGATTGTCGAGCCCGCCAACATCGATGCCCTGCATCGCCAAGGCATCGCCAGCGAGAGCGAGCGAAATGCAACCATCCGCTTTACTGGTGACATAATCCCGCACCCATCGCAAACGATTATTTGCCAATCGGGGCGTGCCGCGACTTCGCCTGGCAATTTCAAAAGCCGCCTCGTCTTCGATACGTACATCCAGTTTCACAGCATTGCGCAGGACAATCTCGGCGAGTTCTTCCACCGTATAAAAATCCAAATGCTCCCGCATCTGAAAACGATCTCTCAGTGGTGCCGAAAGCAAACCCGTTCGAGTCGTCGCTCCAATGAGTGTGAACGGTTTGAGGTTCATGCAGAGTGTCCGAGCATTGACCCCCTCGCCGAGTACGATATCGACACGAAAATCTTCCATCGCCGGATAGAGAAATTCCTCAACTGTCTTGGGAAGGCGGTGAATCTCATCGATAAACAGAACCGACCCTTCTTGGGCATTGGTAAGGTATGGGATCAGATCCTTGGGTGCTGCCAATGCGGCCCCACTAGCAATCTGAAAATCGACACCAAGATCCCGTGGAATACAGGTCGCAAATGTAGTCTTTCCGAGTCCAGGCGGGCCGTCAAAAAGAATGTGGCCGAGCGGCTCGGCGCGTTTTGTGGAGGCGTCTACCGCAATTTCAATCCGCTCATACACCTCCCGTTGCCCGACCATGTCGGTCATATGTTGCGGGCGTAGGTCGCGGTCATCGTCCGCAGGAATTTCATTTTCCGGATGCGGCTGTCGCTCGTCATCCGCCGGAAAATCGCCTTGCAAAATCGGCTCGCGGGCCATGGAAACCACCGTAGGGGAAGTAGCAATTCGCGTAATGCTCAAGCAGGAGTATATCAGAACAGAAGAATGATCAGAACGGCAGACCAGCGGTGACCACATCGAGAGACCACTCGAGCAATCAGAGCATTCCGAGTCGTTTGCGCAGGAGCCACTCAATGATCAACAAGAAAACGAACAGGAGTAAAAACCGCCAATTGTTCCAGAGCGGAATCGGCGGCAAAGAAGCAACCTTGACTGGCTTTCCTGGTGGCAGTTGTGCAAAAACCTCACCCATGTCTACGACATCGTAGGAACGACCGCGGGATCTCTTGGCTGCCAAACGAATCTGCTTTTCATCCATCTCGCTTCGAGAAGACTCACCAGGTGGTGCAACCATTTCAAACTTGATCGATGCAGGAGTCTTCTCAAGCCCTGGTTTTGCGAGTGTGACTTCATAGTTTCCGGTGGCAAAGTTTGTGCGGGTCGACTCAAAAATTGCCCGACTGGCCAAACTCCGCTTCAATGGCACTCGCTGTCGCTTGCCACCGCCTTCAACAACCACAGCCACCCCATCGTCAGCCGTCGGGATGAGCCTCTCATCGAAGAAACGAACTCGCAACTGGACCGGTTCACCGCGCTGGTATTCAATTTTATCGGCGGAAAGCTCTACTCCTTTTTCACCCAGTAGTTTTGTGCGACTCAGGTAGCGAATGGCCTGCACCCAATAACGGGCATACACCGCATCGCCCAGACGAAATCGCCAGCGGTAGGTTTCATCCGTCCCTTGCCAGAGCACTTTGCCAGGGGGCACGTAATACACAATGAAAAGGGGAATTGGCTCTCCCCCATCGTCCGACTCAGAACGTTCCGCCAACACCCGCGCACCCGGTTTAAGATTGCCACCGGAGGCCATCCAGTAGACTTCTGGAAGTGCTTTCCAAATCGCCTCGGTTTCCGCGCGAGTATCACCAAGTTGCATATGAGGGCTCGTCATGCCCAGTGGCGTTGGCTCGATACGGAAGCCTTCACGCAAGTCGTTGTCGCGCCCCTCCGAGAACTCCTGAAATTCGACCGGCAAAAGTTCCGCAAGCGGCGTTGCCTGATACGCCTCGGCACGAAAGCGACTCCCTGCACTCAGAAGCAGCCCCCCACCCTTTTCCTTGACGAACGCCACAATATTTTCCATGTCACGATGGCTGAGCAGGTCAAGATTCACATCACCAAGAATCAACACATCGTATGCAAAGAGTTGCTGTCGGCTTACAGGAAATAAGGGTAACGCGTACTGGTCCTGCTGTGGATATTCAATATCGGCTTCCTGCAAAACAACATTCAAGTCGAGAGTATGATCCCGTTCCAGCAGATTTTTGAGATACTGGTATTCAAAACTGGGCACCGCACCGACCAACAAAACCTTGATCGGATCATCACGGACTTCGATCTCGCGAGACAACTGCGGCCGCTCCCCTTTCAATGTATCTTCAAGATTCGCCACTTCGATCACATATTCCATCGTGCCAAGGCGGGTGGGGCGATGCGAGAGTTTCTCCCGCCTCGCAATTCCGTCTTTTCCAGCAATCACGCGGCGACGGGCGAGTTCTTCACCCGTGGCCTTATCTTTCAAGACCAAATCCACCTCTTTGCCCTCTAGAGAATAGGGGGTCATTTTAAAATCAAAATCAACGTAATCGTTTACAAAAACAATTTCATCGACAACCAGATCCGAAAGTTCCAACTTGCTTACTTTTTCAGCACTGCCAATGCCAACCAGATACAACGGAACCGCCTGCGAGCGGGCATAGTTGGCAGCATCGACCAGACCGATTCCCTCGGTCGTAATCCCATCGGTGAAGACCAGTACGGCAGCCGGCCGTTGGGCCCGAAGATCCTCGAGAACACTCTGCAGGCTCGCTCCCAACCGACTCGATGCACCATCGGCTTCCATCTTGCGCAACTCGTCAGCGAGCATCGCCACATCTTGCGATTCTTGCTGTGCACGGCTCGCTATCGTATAGAAACGGAGTGAGTAACGGTCCGCCAACTCCTTGAGCGACGCAGCACCCCCTTCTAAAAGCACGGACCGTACAATGTTCCAGCGACTCACCGGAGCAAAGTCTGAGTTTTTGACAAGATTCTCAAGTTCCTCCGTGACTTCATTTTTTCCATAATCGTCCACGGTCTCCATGCTTGCAGATCGATCAACGACCACTGCCAGTTGTGGCAAACTCATCCGAGTGAAGTTGATGTGGAGTTGGAACACCAGTACGAGCAGAACCAAAGCGATCAGTGACAGCCGGACCAGCGAGAGCAGCAACCGAACACCCCGACCCGCTTCACATCGCTCACGCAAATAGAAATACACGACGTAGCAAACGCTAAGGATGGCAAAAATGCCCAACAGCATCGCTGTGTGACGATTCCAAACCCAACTCCCTTCCAACTCCCACTGCAGCCCCTCTCCGGAAGCGGGCAGATCGACCCCCAGCAGCCAGAGCAGCCATGTTGTAAGCCAATGATTCATGCGAAACGGTTCCCAATCCACCAGGCGAGAAAAGTTTCGGTAAACAACAATGCGAGTACCGCCCACAAAAGCAATGCATGAAAAGGAAAGGCGGCAGCCGAGGTCGGCGACTGGAGAGAGCCGGTAGCTTGCCGGTCTGCGGAAAAATTCCATCCCTCCGGCAAGTCCGCGGGATTTAACGCCTTCAAGTCACTCTCGCGAGTATCGACATTCACGGCAAAGAGCATTGTCCCATCTTTCCTACCGGTCGATTGAGTCCCGCTGTCGGTCGCTGCAAGATTATTTGTTTGTGAACTATCTCGCCCCTCGTCGAATGAGACTCGATAGACACCACTCTCAGGAGTTTCAAAGAAAGTCCATGTGGTGTACTGACTATTTGGATGTACGGGCTGGCTACGGGCCTGCCCGTCTGGCGGGCTCACCTCAATCGTGTCCAAAGCGACAGATGGCGGTAAACGGGCAGTGAGGGCTTCGCCGACAAGTACATTCCGCTGATTGATCTGCCCCCCAATCACCCCTTTCCAAAGCCCTTCTAAAAAGGGCTGGGCATTGAGCCAGGACGCGATCAGTGACCAGGGGCGCGAATCGTCACTGTTGCTATGACTTGAGTCGCTCGGATCGGTTGCCAGGAGCAGACTGCGCCCGCGGCCAACCTCTTTCAGAACGAGAAGTGGGTCTCCCGTATCGAGCCAGAGAACAACTTCTGCCTCCGACGTCTCGGGCACTTTTAAGCGGATGTGTTTGATCACAGGAACCGTCAACAGACCGGTGCGGGGATTGCCCTTCCACTTTGAAAGCATCGGATGCTTGTAACCGCGTGGGTCGATGAAATGGTATTGGCCGTCATACACCATCTCCTCGAGGCGTGCCGGAAGGACGTCTTTCCCAACTCCCTCTCCCGACTGCCCCTCTTTCGGCTCAAGCAAATGACGATTGTATTGCTCGAGGATCGCCTGATCGCCCAAGATCGTGACCAGACCACCACCCGTAGCGAGGTATTCACTCAACCGCTGCGCCTCTTGCTGCGTCAACTGGCCAACATTACAGAGAAAAATACAGTCGTAGTTTTCCAGGTCGCGTTCTAGCAGTTTGCTCTCCGAAACAACTTCGGGACGTATCTCGGAAGAAACCCCATGGCTTAAGTCACCTCCGTCCAAAGCTGCCTGCAGTGGAAGGGTCGCTCCTCGCTTTCCACTGACAAGCAGCGCATTGATGTGCTCCTTAACCGGCACGACTAAAAGGCGACGGTTATCGATTGCGAGTGAGTCACCATCGGCATGTATGTCGATCACATGGTTGCCCGGCAAATGAAAACGATACTGGAAAGAGACCGATACATCCTCGCCAGATGGAATGTCAATGAGTTGTTGATCGACGCGACGGTTGTCTACCCACAATGCAACCGGTTGCTGGACGATTCGGTTGTTGGAAAAATTGTGGAGCACAGCCGTAATCGTGACAGGTCCGGCTGTGGTGGCCAATGAGTCGGCCAGCTCAACGGCGGTTACCGCCAAATTTTCTTTTTCGCTGCTACCGATGGGAACCACTTCGACAATTCCGTTCTGTCCCAATCTTTCCAATCGCCCGTCGCGCTCCCGGAGCACGGCATCACTCTTTCCTTTGCGGGACCAGGTGTTCTTTGCCAGATCACTAAATATTGAAATCTCATGGCGTTTCCAACGACCACTCTTGGACGGTGATTTCGTAATCACCTCCTCGACGGCCCTTAATGCAGCATCGACATTGGCGCCTTCTTCGCGAATCGTGAGCCTCTCCATTTCCTGAAGGAAGTCCTCCTGATTGACCGTTGCCTGGCCAACAACCTGTTGTGCCTCATCGACCATCAAAATCAAAGAATAGCCGTCGCCCGGTTTTCCTTGTTGGACGATTTGCTTGGCGCGTTCCTTTGCGACATCAAATGCTGCCTTCCCCGACAATGGGTATCCCATCGAATACGATCCATCGATCACGATGATGTGATGCGTGGGCTCCTCCCCGATGAGCATTGGGGTAGCACTGCGCAGGAGAGGCTCGGCGAGTGCCAAGACGACCAGCAAAAGCAAGAGCGTACGAACCAACAACAAGAGCAGTTGCTCGATCCGCATTCTGCGCGAACTTTTAATAATCGCAGCTAGCAGGTATTCCATCGCCGCCCACTGAACTTCACGGTACTTGCGACGATACCACAAGTGGATCACCAGGGGTGCTGCAATGGTCGGCAACCATAAAAGCATCCAGGGATTGGCAAATAGACTTGTGAGCCAGGCGGACATAAGCGATTTTCCACCGCCCGATCAAAAGGATCGAGCCGATGGCGTGAAAAGGGTCGCTGAAAAATTAAAACGCATGGGCAGCGCGACGGGTCAGGTAACTGGTA